>NZ_AFAL01000399.1 GCF_000193225.1 Verminephrobacter aporrectodeae subsp. tuberculatae At4
CGTGGGTCTGCGCTGCCCGGCGCACCCCGTGGCGCAGGCGCTGCTGCGCGCCTGCGCCGCGCCCGCGGACGACGGACCGCCCGTCCGGGGCGTGGCCGCGCCCAGCGCGAACCGTTTTGGCCGCGTCAGCCCCACCACCGCGCGGCATGTGCAGGACGAACTGGGGGCAGAACTGCTGGTGCTCGACGGCGGCCCCTGCGGCGTGGGAATCGAATCGACCATCGTCGACTGCACGCGCGGCGTTCCCGTGCTGCTGCGGCCCGGCGCCATCACGCGCGCGCAGATCGCTGCGGCCTGCGGCATCGCGCCACTGTCCCCGCGGGAACTGCCGGCCCTTGCGCCGCGCGCGTCGGGAACGCTGCTGGCCCACTACGCCCCGGCCGCCAAGGTCCGCCTGATGGACGCGCCGGCCCTGCAGACCAGCCTGGACCTGTTGGGCGCCGACGCCGCCTGCATGGGCGTATACGCGCGCTGCGCGCTGCGCACCAGCGCGGCCGGCATCGTCGTGCGGCGCATGCCCGACGACGCCGCCGCCGCGCAGCAGCAACTCTTTGCCGTGCTGCGCAGCTTTGACGACCAGGGCGTGCGGCTGATCTGGATCGAAACCCCGCCCGCGCTCCCCGAATGGGAAGGCGTGCGCGACCGGCTGCAGCGCGCAGCCGCAGCCTGATGGGCGCGCAGGGACAGGAATGGAATTGGCCCGGCGGAACCCGGCTTCGTTAAACTCGGCCCCACTTTTCTGGAGAAATACATGGCAGCAAACTGGATGCGCCGCAGCGTCATGGTCGCCGTCTGCGCGTCGGCCGCATGGCTCACGGCCTGCGGTTCGAGCACCACCGAATCGGCCATTTCGCCCCAGCGCTTCGTCGCGTTTGGCGACGCCATGAGCGACGTGGGGCAAAACGGACCGCGCTACACCGTGAATGACGGCAGCGTGAACAACTGGACCCTGAAACTCGCGGCCCAATACGGCAAGCCACTGACACCCGTGGCGGCGGGGGGCAGGAGCTACGCGGTCGGAAACGCGCGCATCCAGGCCAAGCCCGACGCAGCCGGCAACGCGAACACGCGCACGCTCACCGAGCAGATCGACGATTTCCTGGCCGGCGATCGCTTTGCGGAAACCGACCTGGTGCTCGTGAGCGGCGGCATCAGCGACGTGATCGCCGGCATGGCCGCGGTCACCGCGGGCCGCGAGACCGAAGACGCCATGGTGGTCGCAGCGCGCCAGGCGGGCAATGACATGGCGGCGCAGGTGCGCCGGCTGGTGGACGCCGGGGCCAAGCACGTGGTGGTGACCGGCACCTACGACCTGAGCAAGACCCCCTGGGCCAAGGTCCTGGGGCGCGAAGACCTGCTCACCCGTGCGAGCAGCCGCTTCAACGAGGGCCTGCTCGTGGACATCGTGGACCTGGGCGCGAACGTGCTCTACGTGGACTCGGCGTACTACGTGAACCTGTACACCAGCGTGCCCGGGAGCTACGGCTTCAAAAACACCACGGCGGCCGTATGCACCGCGGTGGACCCGGCAAACGGCATCGGCATCGGTGCGGGTCAGCTCAACTCGACCCTGTGCACCGGAGCCACGCTGCTCGCGGGCGCGAACCAGGATACGTACGTGTTTGCCGACACCGTGTATCTGACCCCCTCGGCGCAGCGCCAGTTCGGCACCTTCGCCTACGACCGCCTGCGCTCGCGCTGGTAGGGCCTTGCTGTCGGACCGCAGCCTGCGGCGCGGCCTGATGCACTGCGGGCAGCGTTCAACGTTGCGCTCCGGTGGGGTTAACCGAGTTGCTCAGAAGCATGCTGGAAATATCCCATCTCGCCATCGTTCGTGAGGTTCATCGGCAGGGCTCGCTGACGGCCGCTGCGGGCACGCTGTGCCTGACGCAGTCTGCGCTGAGCCATACGATGAAAAAGCTGGAGCAGCAACTGGGCTGCGCCATCTGGCTGCGCGAAGGCCGCAGCCTGCGGCCCACGCAGGCGGGCGAGTACCTGCTCGCGGTCGCGAATCGCGTGCTGCCGCAGCTGGCTGCCGCAGAGGAGCGGCTGCAACAGTACGCGCGCGGGGAGCGCGGCACGCTGCGCATCGGAATGGAATGCCATCCCTGCTACCAATGGCTGCTCAAGGTGGTCGCGCCGTACCTGGCAAGCTGGCCGGACGTGGACGTGGACGTCAAGCAGAAGTTTCAGTTCGGCGGGATAGGGGCGCTGTTCAGCTTTGAAATCGATCTGCTCGTCACCCCCGACCCCCTTCCCAAGCCGGGTCTGCGGTTTCAGCCGGTGTTCGACTACGAGCAGGTTCTGGTGGTCGGTGCCACGCACCGGCTGGCTTCGGTCCCCTACGTCAAGCCGGAGCAGCTGAGCCCGGAAGTGCTGATCACCTACCCGGTTGCCTTGGAGCGGCTCGACATCTACAACCAGTTCCTGCTGCCTGCCAACGTGGCACCGAAGCGCCACAAGACCATCGAGACGACGGACATCATGCTGCAAATGGTGGCCAGCGGCCGCGGCGTGAGCGCTCTGCCGCGCTGGTTGGTCCAGGAGTACGCCGCGAAGTTGCAGATCGTTCCGATCCGGCTTGGCCGCAATGGCATTGCCAAACAAATCTTTCTCGGCACCCGCGAAGCGGACAAGGAGCTCGACTATCTGAACGCCTTCGTCAATTTGGCGCGGGAAAACGGCAAGAGCCAGGGTCTTGAGCGTGCCAGCCTGCGCGGGTAGTGTCTGGCAGCTTCTGCCCCCCGGGTGGCAAACGGGGCTGCGCATACAATGCCACGTTTCGCCCGCGACCAGGCGCTCCTGTGCGCGGGCAGCGTGTATTTCGACCATCCGCCGTGGAGTTTTCGCCTGTGTTCATCGCTTCCGCTCTTGCCCAAACCGCACCCGCCGCAGCCGCTGGCGGGGGCGACATGATGTCCTCGTTGACCAGCATGCTGCCCCTGGTGCTCATGGTGGTGATGCTCTACTTCCTCATGATCCGCCCGCAGATGCGGCGCCAGAAGGAGCACCGCGCAATGATCGAGGCCATCGCCAAGGGCGACGAGGTGGCCACCACCGGCGGCATCGTCGGCCGGGTCGTGCGCCTGTCCGAGGGCTTCCTGCATCTGGAGGTCGCGCAGGGCGTCGAAGTGCAATTGCAGCGCAGCGCCGTGGTCCAGGTTCTGCCCAAGGGTTCGTTCAAGTAACCGGCCCGGACGGCCCAATCCGTGGAGCGGGTGGCCTGCGAGGCCCTGCGCCCTTTGAAGCTTTCCGAGAGGCAGAAACGCGCTCATGAATCGTTATCCGATCTGGAAGTACGCGATCCTGGGGATCGTGCTGCTGGTGGGGGCGCTGTACACCCTGCCGAATTTCTTCGGCGAGGCGCCTGCCGTGCAGGTCTCCTCGGCCAAGGCCGCCGTCCAGGTGAACGAGGCGCTGCGCCAGCGGGTCGAGCAAGCGCTTGCGGCCGCAGGTGTCACGCCGCAGCGCGTGGATCTGGAAGGTCAGTCGGTGCGTGTGCGCTTTGACTCGCCCGACACCCAGCTCAAGGCCCGCGACGCGATCCAGAAGGCCCTGGTTCCCGACGCGAACGACGCCTCGTACATCGTCGCGCTGAACCTCGTCTCGCGCTCACCCGCCTGGCTCAAGGCGCTGCACGCGAACCCCATGTACCTGGGCCTGGACCTGCGCGGCGGCGTGCACTTCATGCTGCAGGTGGACATACAGGCGGCGCTGACGAGGAAGGCCGAGGCGTACGTCGGCGACCTGCGCACGGCCCTGCGCGACAAGAACATCCGCCATGGCGGCGTGAGCCGCGAGGGCTACAACATCGACGTCGTGCTGCGCGACGAAGCCACGCTGGCAGCGGCGCGCGCGCTGCTCGCCGAGCAGTTCCCCGACCTGCAGGCGAGCAGCGCGCCCGAAGGCGCCGGGTTCAGGCTGCGCGCCAGCATCGAGCCGCAGGCCGCGCGCCGTGTGCAGGAGCAGGCGCTCAAGCAGAACATGGTTACGCTGCACAACCGCATCAACGAGTTGGGCGTTGCCGAACCCGTGATCCAGCAGCAGGGCCTGGAGCGCATCGTGGTGCAGTTGCCCGGCGTGCAGGACACGGCCAAGGCCAAGGACATCCTGGGCCGCACCGCCACGCTGGAGGTGCGCATGGTCGACGAAAGCGCCGAAGCGCGGCCGCGCAAGCCGGACGGGGCCCCGTGCCGTTCGGTTCGGAGCGCCATCCGGAGCGCAACGGCCAGCCCATCATCGTCAAGAAGCAGGTCCTATTGACCGGCGAGAACCTGACCGACGCCCAGCCCGGCTTCGACGGCCAAACGCAGGAGCCCAGCGTCAACCTCACGCTCGACGCCAAGGGCGCGCGCATCTTCCGCGACATCACGCGCGAGAACGTGGGCCGGCGCATGGCCATCGTGCTCTTTGAAAAGGGCCGGGGCGAGGTCGTGACGGCCCCCGTGATCCGCGCGGAGATCGGTGGCGGCCGCGTGCAGATCACGGGCCGCATGACCACGGCCGAGGCGCATGACACCGCGCTGCTGCTGCGCGCCGGCTCGCTCGCGGCGCCCATGGAGATCATCGAGGAGTTCACCGTCGGCCCCACGCTGGGCGCCGACAACATCGAACGCGGAATCGACAGCGTGCTCTGGGGACTCGCGGTGATCGCGATTTTCATGTGCCTGTACTACCTGCTGTTCGGCCTGTTCTCGAGCGTTGCGCTGGCCGTGAACCTGCTGCTGCTGGTGGCGGTGCTGTCCATGCTCCAGGCCACGCTGACGCTGCCGGGAATCGCCGCCATGGCGCTGGCCATCGGCGTGGCCATCGACTCGAACGTGCTGATCAACGAACGCATCCGCGAGGAGTTGCGCTCGGGTGTGTCCGCGCAGGTCGCCATCCACACGGGCTACGAGCGGGCCTGGGCGACCATTTTGGATTCCAACGTCACCACCCTGATCGCCGGCCTGGCCCTGCTGACCTTCGGCTCCGGCCCGGTGCGCGGCTTTGCCGTGGTGCACTGCATCGGCATCCTGACGAGCATGTTCTCGGCCGTGTTCTTCTCGCGCGCGCTGGTGAATCTGTGGTACGGCCGGCGCAAGCGGCTCAAGAGCATATCCATTGGCCAGGTCTGGAAGCCGCAGGCCGACGGCGCTGCGGCGAAGACGAACTGAAAGGGGCCGCGAGCATGGAATTTTTCCGCATCAGAAAAGACATCCCCTTCATGGAGCACGCGCTGATCTTCAACGCGATCTCCTTCATCACCTTTGCCCTGGCGGTGTTCTTCCTGCTGACCCGCGGCCTGCACCTGTCGGTGGAGTTCACGGGCGGTACGGTGATGGAAGTCGCGTACCACCAGGGCGCCGAACTGCCCAAGGTGCGCGCGGCGGTCTCGGCGCTGGGCTACCCCGACGTGCAGGTGCAAAACTTCGGCACCGCGCGCGACGTGATGATCCGCCTGCCCGCGCACAAGGGCGTGACCTCCGCGCAGCAAAGCGAACAGGTCCTGGGCGCGCTGCGTGCCGCCGACCCCCAGGTCGAGTTGCGTCGCACCGAGTTCGTCGGCCCCCAGGTGGGCGAGGAACTGGTGCACGGCGGCCTGACGGCGCTGGCCATGGTGATCGTGGGCATCGTGATCTATCTGGCCCTGCGCTTCGAGTGGAAGTTCGGCGTTGCGGCCGTCATCGCGAACCTGCACGACGTGGTGATCATCCTGGGCTTCTTCGCGTTCTTCCAGTGGGAGTTTTCCCTCTCGGTGCTGGCGGCGGTGCTGGCGGTGCTCGGCTACTCGGTGAACGAATCGGTGGTGATTTTCGACCGGATTCGCGAGGCCTTCCGCAGGTACCGCAAGATGAGCACGCGCGAGGTCATCGACCACGCGATCACCAGCACCATGAGCCGCACCATCATCACCCACGCGTCGACCGAAGCGATGGTGCTGTCGATGTTCTTCTTTGGCGGCCCGAGCCTGCACTACTTTGCGCTGGCGCTGACGATCGGCATCCTGTTCGGCATCTACTCCTCGGTCTTCGTCGCGGCAGCGATTGCGATGTGGCTCGGGGTCCGGCGCGAGGATCTGCTCAGACCCGTGAAAAAGGACGGGGCCGATGATCCCCACGCTGGAGCGACAGTCTGAACTGCTGGTGTTCTGCCCCGCGAATAGCAGCACAAAATGAAACGGATGCATTTCGCGTCAGGGCAAGGCGCAAACCGCAGCGATACCCGTAGGTATCGCGAGGATTTGCAACGCCGCCATGGCGTGAAAGGCGCAGTTTCATGTGCCGCTATTCGCGGGGCAGGACACTAGCCATGCAATCCACGCCAGCCTCCGCTGCGCAGCGCCGCCTGGCAGGGTTGGCACGCCAGCGGTTCGTGGAGGGCCTCTGCGCGGGACTCCCGTCCCTGGATCAGGCGGTGCAGAACTTCCTGAGGACGCAGATGAGCCAGGCCGGAACGGGCCGCGAAATGCAGTCGCGCCACGACGCCTGGATGCACTACCAAAGGCAGCGGACCGACTGGATCGGGCGCACCGGCGCGGCCTGGCGTGCAGCGCTGGCGCCGCATCCGGGGCAGGTCGCGGACGCGGACGGCGCGCACAACCCATTCGAGTTGCTCAGCGACGATGTGATGGAAAACAAGGTCCAGGCATCGCGCATGGCCCTCATGGTCAGCGAGCAACTGGGGCAGGATTTTGACCAGATGCGCCAGTGCACCCAGTCGCTGGAAGAGCGCAATCTCGTGGGCAAGGACATTCTCTGGCCCGACGGAGTCTGCCTGCGGTTGGTCGAGCAATGGGGCGAAGCCGGCCTGTCGCACGGCGAACTGCGCATGGTGTTCACCCCCTTGCAGCGCGGCCTGGCGCATCTGCTCCAGAAGCACTACCAGGCGATGAATGCGTTCTATGCGGAGCAGGGCGTGACCCCGGCGGACCTGCGCTCGCGCATACGGCACACCACGGGCGGGGGGGGCCTGCCCCATCCCAATCCCCCGAGCTCCCAATCCCGGCTACACGCCGCGCAATGCCTGACCGGGGGTTCCCCACCGCCCCCCGGGCGCATGCGCAGCACGCCCTGCCCGCCGCTGGCCGGACCCCTTTGGCGCACCTGCGCCAGCAGGCCCAGGGCGTGGTGCTGGGACAGTTGCTCCAGTTGCTGGCACAACCGGCCCCGGGGTTGTTTGGCCTGAGCGCGCCCGCACGGCCCTCCCCGGCCCTGGCGCATGCGCTCGCGCTCAACCCGGTGCCGGCAGGCGCCAGCGGCGTTGTTGCGCAGGGCGGCGGCCCGCAGGCCGTGGTGCAGCTCGTGAGCCAGGCGCGCAAGCAATCCACCGAGCTCAAGCAAAAAGCCGAAACCGGCAATGAGAAGGTCGTCGTCGAAGTGCTGGCGCTGATGTTCCAGAGCATCCTCACGGAGGAGCGCATTCCCCCGGCGGTGCGCGTCTGGTTTGCGCGGCTGCAAGTGCCCGTGCTGCGCGTGGCGTTGGCCGAGCCGGCGTTCTTCAGCAACCCCGATCACCCCGCGCGCAAACTCATCGATCGCATGGGCGCGTGCGCCATGGGTTTTGACGCTGCCGCGATCAACGGCAGCGCGCTGGAGGCGGAAATCCGCCGCATCGTGCAGGTCATCGAGCAGTATCCCGAAACCGGGTCGCGCGTTTTCCAACTCGTGTACGACGAGTTCGAAAAGTTTCTCTCCCGCTTCCTGACCGAAAAGCAGACCACGGCGCGCGTCGTGAGCGTCGCCCAGCAGGTCGAGCAGAAGGCGGTGCTGACCATCCAGTACACCATCGAGCTGCGCAACCTGCTGCGCGATGTGCCGGTGCGCGACGAGATCCGCGAATTCCTTTTCAGGACCTGGGCCGAGGTGCTGGCGCTGTCGGCCGTGCGCCACGGCGCGCAGCACGCGGACACCGTCGCGTACAAGCACGCGGCGGCAAACCTCGTCTGGGCCGTCAGCGCCAAGCCCAAGCGCAGCGACCGCGCGCGGCTCATCCAGAACCTGCCCACGCTGCTGCGGCAGCTGCGCCAGGGTTTGACGCTCATGGGAGTCGATGGCGCGGCGCAGAACGCGCAGATCAAGGTTCTGACGGACACGCTCGCGGACGCGTTCCAGTCCAAGACCGCAGCGATCCCGCAAGCGCACCTCGACGCCATGGTCGAGCGCCTGGTCAACCTTGAGGACCTCATGGGCGACGCCACGCTCGGCGAGGTACCGCTGAACGTCGAGAACGTCGAGATGCTGCTCGGCATCGACGCGTCGTCCATCCACGTGCTGGCCGACAACGGCGCGCGCGTGGACGACGCCATGCTCGCCTGGGCGCAGGAACTGCAACCCGGCGCCTGGTACACGCTGGACCACAACGGGGGCGCGGCGCACGTGCAGTACATCTGGCAGAGCCAGCGCAACCAGTTGCACCTGTTCGCCGCCGTCGATGGCCGCAGCTACCTGATACAGCTGCACCGGCTGGCGGCGTATCTGCAGGCCGGCCTGCTCGTGGTCCAGGACGCAGAGGGCCTGACCCTGCGCGCAACGCGCGCCGCACTGGCCAAGCTGGACGCGAACCCCGAACGGCTGCTGGGCTGAGAGGGTGCAGAAGCAATGATCCATGGAGCCAGCCAGGTGCTCCGCCCCGAAAGTATCAGCACATGATCAAGCGTGCGCAGAGATCTCGATGTGCAGCCTGCGGAGTTTGCGGTACAGGGTGTTGCGGCTGATCTCCAGCGCCTTGGCGACGTGGCTCACGTTCCAGCGGTGCTCCTCGAGCATCTGCAACAGAGCCTTGCGCTCGTTCGCCTGAATCGGGTTCAGCCCGCTGGCTGGCGCGGCCTCAGCGGGTGCCGGGGACCTGCTCAGCGAAGGCAAATGCTCCGGCGTGATCGTCTGGCCGTCGGCGAGCGCGGCCGCGCTGCGCAACACATGGCGCAGCTGGCGCAGGTTTCCGGGCCAGGGATGGCCCATCAGCAGACGCTCGGCCGCTGCGCCGAGCCGGCACGCGCCGCCGGCTTCGTCCATCAGGATGTCGTGAATCAATTCGCGCCGGTCGGTGCGCTCGCGCAGGGCCGGCAGATCCAGTTCGATTCCGGCCAGCCGGTAGTACAGGTCCTCGCGGAAACGGCCCTCGCGCACCAGGCTCGGCAGATGGCGGTGGCTCGCGCTCACGAGTTGGAAGTTCACCGGATAGGTTTCCTCGGTGCCCAGTGGGGTGACCCGGCGCTCGTCGAGAACCCGCAGCAGGCGCGCCTGCAACTCCAGCGGCATGTCGGCGATCTCGTCGAGGAACAGGGTGCCGCTGTCGGCCTGCAGGATCTTGCCGCGCCGCCCGTTGCGCTGCGCACCGGTGAAGGCACCCGCCCGGTAGCCGAAGAGTTCGGATTCGATCAGGGTTTCGGGCAGGCTGGCGCAATTGACCGCGACGAATGCGCCCTCGGCGTGCGGGCTGCCGTCGTGTATTGCGCGCGCAAACACCTCCTTGCCGGAGCCGGTCTCGCCGCACAACAGCACCGGCGTGCGGCGCGCGATCACGCGCCGCGCGGTATCCAGGCGCGCGATCAGGCGCTCGTCCTTGAAGGTGCAGACGCTCGGCGCAGCGCGCGTGGACGCCCGCTCCGGCGCGCGCAGGCCCTCCCCCGCGGTGCGCGCGGACAGGGCCCTGGCGGCGTCCGCCGCCGGGCGGCGCGCGACGGCAAAGAAGCGCAGGGCTGCATGCGCGCGGTACGCCGCGACCGGGTGGAAGGACGCAGACAGGCTGCGCTGCAAAATATCTTCCAGCGAGGTCTGGAACAGCTCGTCGATGCGCCGGCAGCGGATATCGTCCATGGACTGAAAGCCGAGCTGGAACAGCGCGCTGCGGTTCGCCGCCAGCACGAGTCCGTCGGCGCTGACGGCGAGCTTGCCCTCGTGCAGCGTGTAGACGAATTCGGGGCGGCTGTGGAAATGCAGCGGGTGCGCATCGCTGAAGCGCTTGTCGATGAGCCGGTTCTCGATCATGCGCGCCGTCATTCCCAGCAGAACCAGCAGATGCTGCTGCATCAGGTGCGAGCGGCTGGTCACGTCCAGCGCCGCGACGATGTCGCCGCAGGGATCGAACACCGGCACCGCGGAACAGGTGAGCTGCGTGAAGCGGCTGAAGAAATGCTCCTCACGCTGCACGGAGACCGGGTGCGCGGCCGCCAGGCAGGTGCCCATGCCGTTGGTTCCGGCCTCGGCCTCGCCCCACACGCCGCCCAGGCGCAGGCCCATGGACTCCACCGTGGCGGCAAACTCGGGCGAGGACACCATGTGCACGATCACGCCGTCCATGTCGGTGAGCAGCACGGCGGAGTCGGGGTCCGCGAGTTGCTGATAGAGGGTGCTCATCTCGTAGCGCGCGCATTCGATGACGTCGGCCCGCTGCTCGCGCCGACTCTGCAGGGCCGCCGAGCCGATCATGACCGGCTCGCGCGGCCGGCCGGGATCGAGCTGGTACTGGTTCAGGCAGCGGCGCCATGAGCGCGTGACCAGGTCATCGCCCGCTTCGTCGAAACTCCTGTGCACCACCTCGAGCACGTGATCGGCGTGTCGGTCGCCCCGGTTGTGCAGTTGTCCGGCATGTTCCATGCTGTTTCCTCGGTCGGTCGGTTCGTGACTGCCGGGCTGCCGCGACCCCGGTGATCCCGCGGGCCCCGTGACCGTCTGGCAGCGCCGCAACGGATTCACTGACATTTTTTACGTGCGATTTTGCACCCGTTGCCGGAATCGTTCACGCTGTCCCCCCCCCGGAGCGCAGGGTTGGAAGGCTCGACGAAGCAGCGCCGGCGGGTATGATGCGGCCCGCAGACGAGCCGGGGTTGCGGACCCATGCGCAATCCCATGCACGAGGGGATTCGCAGGCGCCGTCGCTCGACACATCACTGCCCGTAGCTCAACTGGATAGAGCAATAGCCTTCTAAGCTATAGGTCGGGGGTTCAAGTCCCTCCGGGCAGGCCAAGCATTCCCCTGGAAGAGAAAACTGCGGGTATGGGTTGGAATCAGGCTTGGTGGCTGGAAAATGCGACTTCATTCAATTGGCAAGGTTTGCTCTCCCCTCTCTCCCTCCCTTCTCCCCCATGACCGCAGAATCTCCGATGACTGAAGAATCCACCCTCCCCATTGCGAACTCCCAAGGACGCTATACGACGGCCCTGGGGCCGGATGACAAGGATGAACTCGAGGGCATCCTCGACGGACTGGCCTCGCGGGGTGGGGAAGATATTCCCTGCTGGGAGTTTTGCGACGGGTTTCTCACGGCGCTGGTTTGCTGTCGCCGCCCGATTCCACCGGCCGAATACCTGCCCGTGCTGTTCGGGGATGATGGCGCCAGGTTGGAGGTGGCCGAAGGCGAGCCGCTCCCCTGGGTGCCTGTTTTTGCCGACGCCGCCCAGCAAACCCGCTTCATGCAGCTATGGACCCGCCGCTGGAACGAAGTGGTCAGCCAACTCGACATCGGCTTGGAAACGATGGTCGACGAGTACGAATTTCAGCCCGGGGTCCTGGACATGCGCGGTGCCATGGCCGACCTGAGCGACGAGGAGCGCGCGGAGATGGGCGAAGACTATGTGGTCCCGCCGCTTGGCCAGTTGTGGGCGCGGGGCTTTCTGTTTGCCGTGAAAAACTGGATCGATGACTGGGAGATCCCGGACGACAGGGAAGCCATCCAATGGCAGGACCGTGCGCTCGATGAGATCGCCGCCTTGCTCGAGGACGACACCGGTGTACCCGAGGTCGGTGCAATCGAAGACGGCCCGCTGAGCACCAGCCGGGCGCGCGTAGCGGTCTTCTGCAAGGCGGCCCAGGCGGCGTACGCACTGCGCCAGCTTGGCAAGGTCCTGGGCGCGCGCATGGCGATCGCGCAAAAGGTTTTCAAGCCAGGCCGGAACGACCCATGTCCCTGCGGCAGCGGCAAGAAGTACAAGAAGTGCCACGGCTGATGCGCTTGCCCCCAAGTGGCCTGCACCATCCCCAGGCAAGAGGGGGCGGGCGGCGTTTCATTGGAAGTGATCAAACGATGCGTAGCGGTTGACCACCGGCTGCCCCTGCGCATCCACCAGCCGCAGGCCCGGCTCGGCCTGCACTGCGCCGATGCGGGCCACGGGTGTGGCGCTGGCCTGCGCGGCGGCGGCCACTGCGGCGCGCAGCGCGGGCGGTGCGGTGAAGGCCAATTCGTAGTCGTCGCCCCCGGCCAGGGTGCATTGCCGCAGCAATTCGGGGTCCAGAGCGCTGCTGGCGCTGGTTTCCCTGGCGCTTTCGGCCATCAGCTGGCTTGTGGCCCGGGTGTCGATGCAGGCCCCCACGCCCGAGGCTCGGAGAATATGCGCGAGGTCGCCGAGCAGGCCGTCGCTCAGATCCACGGCACTGCTGGCAATGCCGCGCAGGGCCTGGCCCAGGGCCAGGCGCGGGGTGGGCAGTTCCAGCCGCTGGCGCGCGCGCGCCAACGGCTCGGCGGGCAATGCGATATGGCCCTGCAGCGCGAGCAAGGCCAGCCGGGCATCGCCCAGGCTGCCGCTGGCGTAGATGTCGTCGCCGGGCCGGGCGCCGCTGCGCAGCAGGGCTTGGCCGGCGGGCAGTTCGCCGAACACGGTGATGCAGATATTCAGCGGACCCCGCGTGGTGTCGCCGCCCACCAGTTCGCAGCCATGGGAATCGGCCAGCGCGAGCAGCCCGCGTGCAAAACCCGCCAGCCAGGCCGGATCGACGCAGGGCAGCGCGAGCGCCAGCGTGAACGCCAGCGGGCGCGCGCCGCAGGCGGCCAAGTCCGACAGGTTCACCGCCAGCGCCTTGTGGCCCAGACGCTCGGGCGCGACGTCGGCAAAAAAATGTCGGCCTGCCACCAGCATGTCGCTGGAGACGGCCAATTGCATGCCGGGCGTCGGCAGCAGCAGCGCGCAGTCGTCGCCCACACCCAGCGCGGCCCGGCGCACGGGGCGGGTGAAGTAGTGGGCGATGAGCTCAAACTCGGTCATTGCGGTCCGGAAAATTTTGCACAGATCCTCATGGCGACATGGTCCGGCACTTGAGCAGGACCCGGGACAGCGCCAGGATGCTCGGCCCGGGCGCATTCTTGCGCCAGATCAAGCGCGTCAGGGCGCGGCTGTATGGGGGTGGCAGGGCATGGACGCTCAAGCGCTCGCGTTCGACATAGGTGCCGAGCACGCTGCGCGGCACCAGGGCGATTCCCATGCCGACCGCCACGCAGCCGAGGATCAGATGGTAGGAGCCGACCTCGACGACGCGCTGCGGTTTGGTGCGCGCGCGGCGCAACCAGTCCTCCAGGCGTTGGCGGTGCGGGCAGCCGGGGTGGAAGGCGAGGATCGTCTTCACCGGGACGTCCTTGGGCGAGCGGATGCGCGGGTGTCTGGCCTCGGCAATGAGGACCAGTTCCTCTTCGTAGATCGGCATCGAATCCAGGCGCTTGTCGGATACCGGGTCGGTGACCAGCGCCGCGTCCAGCCGGGCGTGCAGCACCCGCTGGACCAACTCGCGCGGATCACCGGAATACAGTTCCAGGGCCACCTCCGGGTACATCTCGTGGAACAGGCCCAGGGGCTGCGGCAGGCGCACCGCCGCCGTGCTCTCCATCGTCCCGAGTCGCAGCACCCCCTTGGGCTGGTCGTCGCGCGTGGCCTGCGAGGCCTGCTCGGCGAGGTCGAGCAGCCTCTGCGCATAGTCCATGAGCACCTTGCCGGCGGGCAGTAGCTGCAAGCTACGGCCCTCGCGCAGAAACAGCGGCACGCCGAGCTTTTCTTCCAACTGCCGAACGCGCACGGTGACGCTGGACTGAGCGCGGTGCAGGGTTTGCGCGGCCCGGTTGATGCCCCCGGCCTGCACGACGGCCAGAAAGGTACGCAGGTCAGAGAGTTCAAACATATCTGATTTCCAGAATGATCCATTCACCATAATTCATTTTGCGCGATTCGGTGCAGGGCGTACATTCGGTCCGAATTCGGCCCATGCCTTGGGCCGCTCACCCAGAAAACAGGGATGGAACCATGAAGATTGGCCGCGTTGCAATGGCGTCGAACACCTGGGGCGTCGGCGTGCTGTGCGGCCTTGCGGTCGCGCTGATCTGGTCGGGCTGGTCGGTGGCAACGCGCTTTGCGATGAAAACCGAGCTCGCACCGGCCGACGTGACTTTTCTCCGCTTCGGGGTTTCCGCGCTCTTCCTGTGGCCCATCTTGTTGCGCCATGGGTTCGGCTTCCAGCGGATCGGCATCGCGAGGGTCTGCATCATGCTGGTCGGTGCCGGCGTGCCGTTCATGATGCTGGCGTCCGTCGGCATGCGTTTTGCCCCGGCATCGCACGCCGCCACGCTGATGATTGGCATGATGCCGATCTTCGTTGCGGTGTTGTCCGCGCTCTTTTTCAAAGAGAGGTTCAGCCGCATGCAGCTGTGCGGGCTGGCCGTGGTGATGGTTGGCGCCGCCTGCATGGGCGGCCAGGCGTTGATCGTCCACCGGGCCGACGGCCAGTGGCGGGGCGATCTGCTGTTTCTTTGCGCGGGGCTGCTGTTTGCCAGCTATACGGTGGTGCAGCGGCGTTCCGGAATCAGTCCGTGGCACGCGACAGCGCTGGTGAACGTCGGCTCGGGGCTGATCTTTGCGCCGATTTATTTCCTGTTTTTGCAGCCTGGCATCTTTGCTGCGCCGGTGCCGGAGCTGTTGTTCCAAGTATTTGCGCAAGGCATTTGCGTCGCCATTCTCGCGATGTTCTTCTACGCCGAAGCGGTGCGCCGGCTCGGCGCGCCGCGCGCAGCGATCTTCGGGGCCCTGGCGCCGGCCCTGGCCGTGCTGATGGGCATTCCCGTTCTGGGCGAATTCCCCGGTGGCGCGGGCTTGGCCGGAATCGTCCTGGTGATGGCGGGTGTCGTTCTGGTGGTGACGGGGGTCCGGCCCGCCAAGCCTGCCTGACCCGGGCTTATTGCTCGGCAAAGGCGCGTTCGATCACGAAGTCGCCGGGCCGGGTGGTGTTGCCTTCCTTGAAGCCGCGCTCGTGCACCATCTGCTTGAGGTCGCGCAGCAT
The DNA here is from genome assembly GCF_000193225.1 of Verminephrobacter aporrectodeae subsp. tuberculatae At4. GTDB lineage: Bacteria > Pseudomonadota > Gammaproteobacteria > Burkholderiales > Burkholderiaceae_C > Acidovorax > Acidovorax aporrectodeae. The sequence continues at coordinate 15,016 of NZ_AFAL01000399.1, forward strand.
CTCCGGGCTGCCGCAGATCATCACCCGGTCGTGCATCGGGTCCAGCGCGGGCAGGTCCAGGTCGCGCGCCAGCTGGCCGTTGTCGATCACGCTGGTCGGGCGGCCCTGGTGCCTGAAGGGCTCGCGCGTCACCGTGGGGTAGTACTTGAGCTGGCGCTGCACCATGTCGCCGAGCAGTTCGTGCCGGGGCAGTTCCTGCGTGAGGTAGTCGTGGTAGGCCAGCTCTCTGACGGCGCGCACGCCGTGGACCAGGATCACCTGCCCGAACTTCTCGTAGGTCTCGGGGTCGCGGACCAGGCTCAGGAACGGCGCCACGCCGGTGCCGGTGGCCAGCAGGTACAGGCGCTTGCCCGGGAGCAGGTAGTCGATGAGCAGCGTGCCGGTGGGCTTTTTGCCGATCACGATCGGATCGCCCACCTGGATATGTTGCAGCCGCGAGGTCAGCGGGCCGTCGGGCACCTTGATGCTCAAAAATTCCAGGTGCTCTTCGTAGTTCGGGCTCACGATGCTGTAGGCGCGCAGCAGGGGCTTGCCGTTCACGCGCAGGCCGAGCATCGTGAAATGCCCATTGGAAAAGCGCAGCGCGGCGTTGCGCGTGGTGGTAAATGAGAACAGGCGGTCGGTCCAGTGGTGGACGCTCAGGACGTGTTCTTCGAGAAAGGCGCTCATGGTGCTTGGGGGGGCGGGGAGGGTTGAGAAACAGGGAAGAAGCCAGGGCATGGGGGGGCTGAAATCCGCGCCTTCTCAGGCCGGATGAACGGCCTGCATTGTTTCGCATCCGGCTTCGGAGCCCCGTGGCGTCCATATGATGCCCCACCGGCCGGGCCATGCAATCTGCCGGCTTCGGGGGAATTTACAAATCGGGATTGTCCTTGGCCAGCGCGGCCGCGCGCAGGCCCTGCAGCGTTCCCGTGGGCGTGATGGCCTCGGGGTCGATCAGACAGTGCAGCACGCTGGGCAGGCCGCTGGCGCGCGCACGCGCCAGCGCGGGGGCGAAGTCCTCGGTGCGTTCCACGCGCTCGCCATGGCCGCCAAAGGCCTGGGCGTAGGCTTTGAAGTCGGGGTTCTTGAGTTGCGTGGCGCTGACGCGGCCCGGGTATGCGCGCTCCTGGTGCATGCGGATGGTGCCGTACATGCCGTTGTCCAGCAGCAGCACGGTGATGGGCAGGCCGTATTGCACGGCGGTGGCGAATTCCTGGCCGTGCATCAGAAAGTCGCCGTCGCCTGCAAACACCAGCACCTCGCGCTGCGGCCACAGGCGCTTGGCGCCCACGCCGGCGGGCAGGCCGTAGCCCATGGAGCCGCTGGTGGGCGCCAACTGGCTGGCGTAGCAGGTAAACGGCCAGAAGCGATGCAGCCAGGTGGCGAAGTTGCCCGCGCCGTTGCACAGGATGGTGTCCGCGGGCAGCGTGGCGCGCAGGTGCTGCATCACCTGGCCCATTTGCAGCGCACCCGGAATGCGGATGGGCGCCGGGTCGCTCCACGCCAGGTACTCGGCGTGCGCGGCCCGGGCATGCTCCTGCCATGGCACGGCGGCCTGCGGGCGCACGCCGTCGAGCGCTGCGGCAAAGGCCTGCGGCGTGGCGTGGATGGCCTGCGCGGGGCGGTAGAGCTTGCCCAGTTCATCGGCGTCGGCGTGCACGTGCACCAGGGGCTGCGCGGGGTTGGGAATGGCCAGCAGTTCGTAGCCTTGCGCTGGCACCTCGGACAGGCGCCCGCCCACCAGCAGCAGCAGGTCGGACGCGCGGATGCGCGCCAGCAGCCCGGGGTTCGCCCCCAGACCCAGGTCGCCCCCGTAGCAGGCGTGGCTGGCCGGAAACAGCATTTGCCGCCGGAACGAGCAGTACACCGGCAGCGACCAGGCCGCGGCGAACGCCGCGAACCTGCGCACCGCGGGTTCCGACCAGCGGCTGCCGCCCAGAATGGCCACGGGCTGCCGGGCGTCCTGCAGGCGCCGGGTCAACTCGGCCATCTGCGCGGCGCCCGGGTGCGTTTCCGTGACCTGGCAGGGCAGGGCGTCGGCGACCGTGGCGGTCTCGGTGAGCATGTCCTCGGGCAGCGCCACCACCACGGGGCCGGGGCGGCCCGAGGTGGCGACGTGGAAGGCGCGCGAGAGCAGTTCGGGAACGCGCGCCGGGTCGTCGATCTGCACCACCCACTTGGCCATGCTGCCGAATACGGCGCTGCAATCGATCTCCTGGAACGCCTCGCGCCCCATGGCGTTGCGCGCCACCTGGCCGACGAACAGGATCAATGGCGTCGAATCCTGGTGCGCGACGTGCACCCCGGCGGACGCATTCGTCGCCCCCGGACCGCGCGTCACGAAGCAGATTCCGGGACGGCCCGTGAGCTTGCCCTGGGCCTCGGCCATCATCGCCGCGCCGCCCTCCTGGCGGCACACGGTGAGCTCGATGCGCGCGCCGTGCAAGGCGTCGAGCACGGCGAGGTAGCTCTCACCCGGAACACAAAAGAGCTGCTCGACGCCGTGCACGAGGAGTTGGTCCACCAGGATCTGGCCGCCCGTGCGCGCAGGGGTGGCAAGCGCTGCGCGCGTGCCGTGGCCCGGCGGAATCGATGCGGTGCGGGCAGAGGTCATTTGAGGTAGGTCTCCAGGGGCTTGTCGTTCGGGCTGGCGATCAGCGCCTTGAGCGCGGCGCCCATGGGCAGGTTCAGGCGCAGGTTCTTCGGCGGGATCGGGGTGGTGAACCACTTGGCGTAGATTTTCTCCAGCTCGCCGGTCTGCATCAGGCGCGTGAGCACGCCGTCCACTGCGGCCTTGAAAGCCGGGTCGTCCTTGCGAAACAGCAGGGCGATGGGCTCGGCACCCAGGGGCTCGCCCACGATGCGGAAGTCGCCGGGGTTCTTCGCGCCGGCAATCACGCCGGCGAGCAGGTTGTCGTCGAGCACGAAGGCGTCCGCACGGCCGGACTCCAGCAGCAGAAAGCTCTCGGCGTGGTCCTTGCCCAGCAGGATGTTCATCGGGGTGCCGAGCGCGCGCTCCTGCCTGCGCAGCATCTGCACCGCCGTGGTCCCCGTGGACGCGGCCACCGTGCGCCCGCCCAACTGGCTGATGGAGCGGATGGCCGAATCGGCGCGCACCGCCATGCGCACTTCGCTCACGTAGGTGGTCACGGCAAAGGCCACCTGCTGCTGGCGCGCGGTGTTGTTCGTGGTCGGGCCGCAGCCGATGTCGAGCGTGCCGTTTTGCACCAGCGCCAGCGTGCTCTGCGCGGTGGCGGCCAGGTATTCGAGCTTCGCATCGGGTGCGATCTCCCGGAGCACGCGCTCGCACAGCTCCACGTGGTAGCCCACGTATTTCTCGTTCGCGCCCAACGCATAGGCCATGGGAGGCGAGGCCTCGCGCACACCCAGCACGGCCCGGCCGCTGGTGCGGATCTTGTCCAGCGTGCCCTGCGTTGCCCCGGACGTCTGGGCGCACAGGAGACCAAACAGGAGGACGGCCGCTGCGGCGATCGCTGGGGTTGCGGGGAAAAGGGTCATGCCGTCTCTCCTGGAGTCAGGCCGAGCGCCCCTGGTGGAGGGCGACGCGGGGGTGTTGCACGTCAATCGCCGATGTCGAAAGCCACGCCCTGCGCCAGCGGCAGCGCGCTGGAGTAGTTGATGGTGTTCGTCGCACGGCGCATATAGGCTTTCCAGCTGTCGGAGCCGGCTTCGCGGCCACCGCCGGTCTCCTTCTCGCCGCCAAAGGCACCGCCAATCTCGGCGCCGCTCGGGCCGATGTTCACGTTCGCGATGCCGCAGTCCGACCCGGTCGCCGACATGAAGCGCTCGGCCTCGCGCACGTCGAGGGTGAAGATCGACGACGACAGGCCCGCGCCCACCGCGTTGTTCCACGCAATCGCGTCATCGAGCGACTGGTAGCGCAGCACGTACAGGATGGGGGCAAAGGTCTCGTGCAGCGCCGGGCCCATGTGTTGGGCCAGTTCCACCAGCGCGGGCCGCACGTAGTAGGCAGCGTCGCCGGCAATGCCCGCCTCCCGGTGGCCGCCATGCACCGTGGCGTTGAGCGCGCGGCTCTGCAGCAGCGCGGCCTGCATGTCGTCAAACGCCGTGCGGTCGATCAGCGGGCCCACCAGCGTGCCGGGCGTGCGCGGGTCGCCCACCGGCACGCGGTCGTACACCGCGATCAGCCGGGGCACCAGGGCGTCGTACACGCTGTCGTGCACGAACAGGCGGCGCAGCGTGGTGCAGCGTTGGCCGGCCGTTCCCATGGCGGAAAAGGCAAGGCCGCGCAGTGCCAGGTCCAGGTCGGCCGAGGGCGCAACGATGGCGGCGTTGTTCCCCCCCAGTTCCAGAATGCCGCGCGCAAAGCGCGCCGCCAGACGCGGCCCCACGGCGCGCCCCATGGCGCTGGAGCCGGTGGCCGAGAGCACGGCCACGCGGGCGTCGTCGACGAGCAGCTGGCCCACCGCGCGCGCGCCGATGAGCAGTTCCAGCAGGCCCTCGGGCGCAGCGCCGAAGCGCGCCAGCGCGCGCCGGGCGATGGCGTGCACGGCCAGGGCGGTCAGCGGGGTCTTCTCGGACGGCTTGCACACCACCGGGTCGCCGCACACCAGCGCCAGCGCGGCGTTCCAGGACCATACGGCGACGGGGAAGTTGAAGGCGGTGATCACGCCGCACACGCCCAGCGGATGCCAGGTTTCCATCATGCGGTGGCCGGGGCGCTCGGTGGCGATGCCCAGGCCGTACAGCTGGCGCGACAGGCCCACGGCAAAGTCACAGATGTCGATCATCTCCTGCACCTCGCCCAGCCCTTCGGAAGGTATCTTGCCGACCTCCAGCGTCACCAGCAGGCCCAGGTCGGCCTTGGCCGCGCGCAGTTCCTCCCCGAGCAGGCGCACCAGCTCGCCCCGGCGCGGCGCGGGCACGCTGCGCCACACCAGAAACGCCGCGTGCGCCCGGCCAATGGCGGCCGAGGCTTCGGCCAGCGTGGACTGCGGCACGGCGCCGATGGCCTCGCCCGTGATGGGGGAGTGCACCAACAGATCGCCCCCCGTGTACGCCGCCCGGGGCACGCCCAGGCGTTGCAGCAGTTGATCGACATCGTGCGCGAGGGACGTGGCTGGGGGGGTGGACATGGCGGCTTTCGCGGTCAAAGGGCAGGGGGCGCGGCGCGGCTCAGATGAGCTTGTCCAGCGGGTTGGTGATTTTCTTGAGCGGCCCGCTGCGCGCCGGGGGCACCATGAGGGGCACCTGGGTCGATCCGCCGTTCCAGGCCGGGTCTTCGATGCTGTCGAACACCTGACGCAGCTTCTGCCCCCAGCTGTCGTGCAGCATGCGAAAGTAGGGGTTGTGCTCGTCAATGCAGATCAGCTTGTCGGTGGCAAAGCGGCCCACCTCGTAGACGACCAGGTCCAGCGGCAGGCCCACGGACAGGTTGGACTTGAGCGTGCTGTCCATGGACACGAGCGCGCATTTGGCGGCCTCGTTCAACGGGGTTTCGGGCGTCAGCACCCGGTCGAGCACGGGCTTGCCGTATTTCGACTCGCCAACCTGGAAGTAGGGCGTCTCGGACGTGGCCTCGATGAAGTTGCCGGCCGAGTAGACCTGGAACAGGCGCATGCCCTCGCCCTGGATCTGGCCGCCGAACAGGATGGATACGTTGAATTCCACGCCCGCGCTCTGGAGCGCCGCGCCGTCGCGCTCGTGCACATGGCGCACGGCTGCGCCCAGCACGCGGACGGCGTCGAACATGCTGGTGGCGTTCCAGATCGTGATCGGCTCGCCGGATTCGCCGTTCTTGATCTGCTCGGTCTGGAGGATTTCGCGCACCGACTGCGAGATCGACAAATTGCCCGCGGAGAGCAGCACCATGAAGCGCTCGCCCGCTTTCTCATAGACGATCATCTTGCGAAACGAGCTGATCTGGTCCAGTCCGGCGTTGGTGCGGGAGTCGGAGAGGAAGACCAGCCCGGCGTTGAGTTTGATGGCGACGCAGTACGTCATGGCAATGCATGCGAGAGAAATCCTGTGGGGACAGGAGTGTAGTGCCGCGCCCTCAGCCGCCCGCCAGCCTCTTGAGTTGGTACAGCGCGTCCAGCGCCTCGCGCGGGCTGAGCGCGTCGGGGGCTATTTGGGCGAGCGCGGCTTCCACCGGGCTGGGGGCCGCAGTCGGGGGGATTTCCGGGGCGGCGAACAGGTCGATCTGCAATTTGCCTTCGTCGGCCCGCGCCTCCAGCACCGCGAGCGCATGGCGCGCGTGCTGCAGCACGGGGGCCGGCATTCCCGCGAGCCGGGCCACCTGGATGCCGTAGCTGCGGCTCGCCGGGCCGGGCTGGATCTCGTGCAGGAAGACGATGTCGGCCCCGGACTCGGTCGCGCTCACATGCATGTTGATTGCGTGGCGGGCCTTGGCGGGCAGCTCGGTGAGCTCGAAGTAATGCGTGGCAAACAGCGCGAAGGCGCGGGTCCTGTCGTGCAAATGCGTCGCGATGCCGCTGGCCAGCGCCAGGCCGTCGAAGGTGCTGGTGCCGCGGCCGATCTCGTCCATCAGCACCAGGCTGTGCGCCGTCGCGGCGTGCAGGATCTGCGCGGCCTCGGTCATCTCCAGCATAAAGGTCGATTGCGCGTTCGCCAGGTCGTCGGCGGCGCCGATGCGCGTGTGGATCGCGTCGATCGGTCCCAGGCGGCAGTTGGCGGCCGGCACATGGCTGCCCATGCCGGCGAGCAGCACGATGAGCGCCACCTGGCGCATATACGTCGATTTGCCGCCCATGTTCGGGCCGGTGATGATCTGCATGCGGGTGTTCGCGTTCAGCCGCGTGTGGTTCGCGATGAAGCTGCCGCTCGAGGTTTCGGCCAGCCGCGCCTCGACCACCGGGTGGCGACCGCCCTCGATTTCGATGCAGGGCTCGGGCATGAACTGCGGCGCGCACCAGTTCAGCGTGAGCGAGCGCTCGGCCAGCGTGCACAGCACGTCCAGCGTGGCCAGCGCCCGGGCCAGGCGGGTGAGCGCGGGAACATGCGCCTGGAGCCGGTCCAGGATCTGCTCGTAGAGCCATTTCTCGCGTGCCAATGCACGCTCGCCGGCGGACAGGGCCTTGTCTTCAAAGGCCTTGAGCTCGGGCGTGATGAAGCGCTCGGCGTTCTTCAGCGTCTGGCGGCGGCGGTAGTCGTCGGGGACGCGGTCGAGGTGGCTGCTCGTGACCTCGATGTAGAAGCCATGCACCTTGTTGAACTGCACGCGCAGGTTGGCGATTCCGGTGCGCGCTTTCTCGCGCGTCTCCAGAGCCAGCAGGAAGGCGTCGCAGTCGGTCTGTATGGCGCGCAGTTCGTCCAGTTCGGCGTCGAAGCCGGGCGCGATCACGCCGCCGTCGCGCACCAGCGCCGCGGGCTCCGGGGCAATCGCGGATTCCAGCAGCTCGGTGCAGTCTGCGGGCGGGTGCAGATGGCCAAAAATTTGCGCCAGATACGGCTCGGGCGCGCGCTCATCGAGCGCCAGCAGCGCGGCTTTTTGCAGCGTCCGGCCCAGCGCCAGCAGTTCGCGCGGGCGCACCTGGCGCAGCGCGATGCGCGCGGTGATGCGCTCCACGTCGCTCACGCCCCGGAGCTTGTCGCGCAAGGTGGCCCAGGGGTCGGCGCCAGCGCCCGCGCCGCCCCGCAGCGCCGTGGTCGCGGACAGGCGCTGGCGCGCCTCGGCGCGGTCGCGGCGCGGCTCCAGCAGCCAGGTCTTGAGTAGCCGGCTGCCCATTCCCGTCATGCAGGTGTCGAGCAGCGAAAAGAGCGTGGGCGCATCGTCGCCGCGCAGGGTCTTGACCAGTTCCAGGTTGCGCCGCGTGCTCGCGGGCAGGTCGATCAGCTCGTCGCCCCGCTGCACCTGCACGCTGTGCACATGGGTCAGGGCACGGCCCTGGGTGTGCTCCGCGTAGGCCAGCAGCCCGGCCGCGGCGGCGTGCGCTGCGCCCAGGTCCTGCGCACCCCAGCCCTGCAGGCTGGCCGCGCCCAGGTTTTCGAGCAGCTTGCGCGCGCCCAGCGCGCTGTCGAACTGCCATTCGGGCCGGGGGCTCATGGGGCATGTGAAGGCACCGTCCTGGCGCAGCGCCTGCAATTGCTGCTCGAAGCGCTCCGTCACGCCCGCGCTGTGGATGAGCTCGCAGGGCGCGACGCGGGCCAGCCAGGCGCCGAGCTCGTCGTGCGCGCATTCGGTCAGATGGATGCAGCCCTGCGTCAGGCTGAGCCAAGCCAAGCCGCAGCGCGCGCGCGGCGCCTGGTGCACGGCCAGCAGCAGCGTCTCGGACTTGTCCGGCAGCAGTTCGGCATCGGTCAGCGTTCCGGGCGTGACCACGCGCACCACCTTGCGCTCCACCGGCCCCTTGGCCGCAGTCACCTCGCTCACCTGTTCGGCGATGGCCACCGACTCGCCCATCCTGATCAGGCGCGCGAGGTAGTTCTCCAGCGCATGAAAGGGCACGCCCGCCATCACCACCGGTTGTCCGCCCGACTGGCCGCGCTGCGTGAGCGCAATGCCCAGCAGGCGCGCAGCCTTTTCCGCGTCGGCGTAGAACAGCTCGTAGAAATCGCCCATGCGGTAGAGCACGAGCGTCTCGGGGTACCCGGCCTTCAGGGCCAGGTATTGCTGCATCATGGGGGTGTGGTGTTCGCGCGGATCGGACATGCAGGCGGTGGCAGAAATGGGGCAAATGGAGCCAATGGGGCGTAAGACTGTAACAGTTAGCCCCCGGGCCATTGCCACGGGTTTGGTTTCCCGCCTGGGTTTTGGCATCCTTTGAAAAAGTCATGATGAAGGCCGTCGTGGAAGCCTTCAAGACTGCAAGACCGCCGGCATTGATCTGCGCACCCTGCCGCGCTGGCAGGCTTACGCAGGGCTGACGGCCGCCCGCAAGCCGTCAGCCCCTGCCCAGCCGCTCGGCCGACTGCTGGCCGTGGCCAACGAACCGCGCTTCGCGGACATGCCCCCGGCACGCATCGTGCCCATGCTCGCCGACGAAGGCGTCTACTTGGCCAGCGAGTCCAGCTTCGCGCGGGTGCTGCGCGCGCCCCATACATCCAGGCCGTGAGCCTCAACCCTGAACACGATTCGGTCATCAAGACGCATTCCAGGGAACAGGATATTCAGCCGATGGCTGAGGCGACAACTATCTTGTAGAGGAATTTTCTCCCCTATCGCGAGTTATCTTATCGCGAGCCATGGAGCACCAATGGCTTTTATTTTCGTACCCGGTAACTCCCAACTTGGCCTGGTGGTCTTTACCGCAAACCACTGCGGTGGTGGCCCTTTTCGCATCGGCAAGCGAGGCCCCAAGCAAACAATTGATCCCGTCATTGCTGGCACATTGCGGATCTACGCCATTGGAACTGAGGGAAACCCATTCCTGTCCTGCCAGTTGCTGCATTCCTGTGAATGGCGCATTGAGTCGAATGACTCGGTCAATCAGGTCATTTCCGGGAAAATCGGCAACCAGAATTCCTGCGTATTGGGGATTGTTCTTTGCCAGCCATGTCGCCGTCAGTTCATTCAAGCCAGAAAAGAAGATCGAACATATCCATCCGATCCCCCAGGTGCATGATCCACGTGGGAAATCAGGCCACTTGCTCCGATGAAGTCCGGTCGCGGTTTCGGTTGCCCCGGTCCAGAGATGATTGGCGCTTGTATTGGCATGCATGCGACCGCCGGCAACAAAATATGGAAACGCCCCTCCGGAGCCGCTCATATAGCCGATGTTCAGATTCGAAGACGGTGCTTGAGAATTCGTGGTCGCCAAATAACTTTTGAGATCTTCCCATTTACCGTAAAGAGACCATTTTGTATCCAGGTTGTAAGAATCATGGATTCTGGCCTGACGATACGACAGACCGTACTTGAATTTCCCTGTTGGCCCGATAATTTCTTTTTCGGCCAAAGACCCATCGGGCAAAGTTGCTGAGGCATTACCAAGCGGAAAATCGGAAAGGATGATGATCTTTCCTCTGACGGAGCGCAGTGTTGGGTTTGATTCCCCCCCGCTATTGTTCCAAAACAAGCTTTCGCCATATTTTTTAATATAGCTGTGCAAGGTTTCTCCGAAATAGCGAGTGTTTCCGGATGCACGATTGATGGATGCATTTTTGTCGTCATCATCCTCGTTTCTGACCCGGGCCATGATGACTTCTTCCGGATGCTTGTTCAGAAATTCCTTGATTTCCGACAATACGCCATCCATATCGGCGCCCAGATCGCTGACGCCGTGATACAGCTGGAACTTGTCATTTCGGTGCTTCACGCGGATGTCAAAAAATCTGATGCCTGCTTTCATCTGTTCCGTGAGCGGCATTGTTTGCGTGCGCACAATATCTTGAAGAGCCGGACCCGAAAATGCACCAGTTATAGTCGAGCCGACGATGGTCGAGGTAAAGGCTATGGAACCCCCGGTACTTGCAGCAGAGTCATGTGTTCCAACCAACGAAAGGCGATTGATGCGAGTGTTTCCATCAATGGCCTTCATGAAAGAGGAATTATCCGTGGAAGCCGTGACGTTCGTAGAAAACGCACCAGTATGTTGCCAGGCATCTGCCTGATAGCTTGCATGCACCTTTGAGCCAAAGATGACGAGCCCAGTCGCCATCGCCAAAAGGAATTTGTTATTTCTGTGATTCATGATGATTAAGATGAGTTGTTGAAAATGTTTGATGAACCGTTTTCAATGATGAATGGTAGTGGCTTTTTGAGGTAAATTCGTTTTGCATACCATGCACACTCCCGAAGCATCGGCACCTGAAGGGCTCCCTTGTTTTTCTTGGCTGCTGCTGCGTGGCACATCGGATGACGACGCGAACTCGTGCCAGACACCCGGCCAGCCCCATGCTGCGCGAGATGCCCACGTCCCACCAGGACACGGAAATGCTGCTTGAGCGTGTTGCGCTTGCCGTCAGTCAGCCGGATCGCATCGCCCATGGCGATGCGCCCATGCTCCCGCGCGAATTCGACGATCTGTGCGATGTCCTGCCAAGACGAGAGCACGCGTTCCATCCCCTGCGCGTAGCCAGCCACTGCCTGCTCGTCGCGCGTCGCGAGGGTCTTGCTGCCTTCGATGCGGGTGGACGAACCGATGCTCCCCATGGCGGCCACCCGGCGCAAGGCCGAGAGCTGGTCAGGCGCCTGGGTGCCGAGCGTGCGCCAAGCACCCTTGAACTCATCGATGCTGGCGATGCGCTTGAGGACTTCCGGGGAGAGCCGGATGGCGTGGGCGACGATCATTACGCGAATATTACATCGAACTACACCCAGCAATCTCCTGGGGTAACTACTTACTATTCAGCCCCCGGCCCGGGGCCCAGCTCATCAACCAAAGCGGGGGGGGGTGAACCGGAGAGCCCTGAAAGGCTTGGGTGAATGCGATGCGGCTGAAGCTGCTGTATTCCGCGATCAGCCGGCCTCTGAAACGGAAGACGTTGTCCAGCATCGGCCTCCTTGTTCTTCTTGCTGGCTGCTGCGTGGCACATCGGATGACGACGCGAACTCGTACCAGACACCCCGGCCAGCCCCATGCTGCGCGAGATGCCCACGCTCCACCAAGACACGGAAATGCTGCTTGAGCGTGTTGCGCTTGCCGTCAGTCAGCCGGATCGCATCGCCCATGGTGATGCGCCCATGCTCGCGCGCGAATTCGACGATCTGTAGCGAAAGTTCGGGCAGTGCGGCGAGTACGATCTTCTCGCGCTCGACCTTGTGGGGGAGGGGCGTTGTTGCATCAATCGACCTTCGAAGATGCACCTCCCCAAGAACACCAATTCAGGTGAGGCGTGCGGACTGCGGACGAGCCAGAGAGGCCATGCGGTTGAGCACGCCCGCACGGATGGCGACCTCGGGGGCCTGCGAGCCAACCGTGCGTGCCCACAGGAAATGGCTGGTCAGCGTCTTCAGACGGTACATCAGGTTCTCCACCAGCGAGCGCTTGTGGTAGCCGCTGGCTTTTTTCCATTCGCGTCGGCCGCTCTCTGCGATCTTGTCAATGGCCGCATTGCGCCAAGTTGCGCCCGGCGTGGCCTGTGGCCAAGGCATGGCACCTTCGCGCGGGGGAATCGAGGGCGTCGCATTGCGCGCGGCAATCTGCGCGTGGCACGCTTTGGTGTCGTAGGCCCCGCCGACGATGTCAATCACCCGTGCGCAGCGCGGGCAAGACGACTTGCAGGCTCTGAGCGCGGCGGCTCAGGGTCGTGTAGTTGGGCACTGGCAGATTCGGGAAGATCTGCAACTAACTGCATGATTTCATAGGCATTCAGCGCAGCTCCTCGAAGCAACTGATCACCACTGATGAACATGTCCAAACCATACTCGCCGTAGATGAGGTTATGGCGAATGCGCCCCACTTCCACTGCGTGCTTGTAGGTCGATGTCATTGGCATGGGATATTGGTTTTGCTCAGGCTGATCCACCAGATCGACACCCGGAGAATTGCGCAATAGTTCACGCACTGCATGCAAATCGGCCACCGGATCTTGGAAGCGCAGCGTCAAGGCTTCAGCGTGCGAACGCAGCGTGGGCACACGCACAGCGGTGGTGCTGACAGCAAGCTCGGGCAAGTTCAACACCTTGCGCAGCTCCCACACAACTTTCATCTCTTCACGCGTATAGCCGTTGGATTCGAAATTGTCGACCTGCGGTATGACGTTGAAGGCTGGATTGTGCGCGAAATTGATGCCGCTGTTATCACGATTATAATCCTCAAACGCGCGCGCCTTTTCAACCAGTTCCTGCATTGCAGGACGTCCGGCGCCACTAGCAGCCTGATAGGTCGAAACAATAACGCTTTCGAGTCCATAACGAGCATGCAGGGGCCCCAGAACCATAAGTGCAATGGCCGAGGAGCAGTTGGGGTTGGCAATCAAGCGCTCGCCGCGATATGTTTTGCCATTGATAGGCGGAACCAGCAGAGGCACGTCGTCGTGATACCGGAAGGCCGAAGAATTGTCGATGACGCAGGATGATTTTGCCAGTTTCGGGCCAAATTCGAGCGAAAAAGCACCAGAGACACACAAAAATACAATATCGCAATCGGCGCAATTGGCCACCGAAAACTCACTGATCAAGTACTCGCTGACACCAACCTTGAGTTTGGTGTTGGCTGAGCGGCTCGACGCCATGCACTTAACTTCATGGCCAGTGTTTGCGAGCAGCTCAAGCATGGTCACGCCAACCGCACCATTGCATCCCACTACAGCTATCTTCATCGGTTTCCCCAGTTGAAATAAAACGTGCTCCCTCACAATGAGGGGCGCAATTTTGACTTATGAACTTTTGCCTTATGCGGTCTTCAAGCGCCTTTCAGATCGAGCCGCGTCGCGCTCCTCGTTGAACCACGTGACCAACTCGGTCATCAGGCGCGGCGTGTCGAAGGGCGTGGCGGTTTCGAACACCACACCCAACTGCTTGCCCTCTTCATCGAAGGCGACCACGCTGTTCGTGGAAGTCTTGTAGTTGCCGCGGTGCCAAGCGTCCTTCTCGCTGCAGGTCAGCAAATCGCGGTGCAACTGCTTGACGTGGTTCTCGGTCAGCGTGATGTCCTGCCAGGACGAGAACACGCGTTCCATCCCCTTCGCGTAGCCAGCCACTTCCTGCTCGTCGCGCGTCGGGAAGGACTTGATCCGGAGGTTGGACAGCAGGCGCTCGACCTCCCGGTCCGACAACTTGCTGCCTTCGATGCGGGGGGACGAACCGATGCTCTCCAGGGTGCCGAGCGCGCGCCAAGCACCCTGGAAATCATCGATGCTGGCGATAAGCTGGAGGATTTCCGGGGAGATCTGGATGGCGTGGGTGGCGATCATTGCGCCAATACTACATCCAATTACACCCAATAATCTCCTTGGCAGTCATTCCAGGGATGCGCCCAACTCCTTCCATATGATCCATGCGGTTCCTGTACCAAGCACAGCCCGTCGATGCGCTACAACATTCACACTGAGGACGATCCGATTCGGCAAGCGGCCGAATTGATGGGGCAGCGAAGCAGGACGGTGGTTGGCGGGTTGCCGACGGCCGCTTCGGGTCTGGAGGCGACATGACGAGTGCGGGGGGACGCCTTTCTGCCGGGGCAGGCATGCAGGAAAAGTATGCCCGTACCGGGTATAGTGAAGGCCGTCTGCCTGAGGTCCTGAAGCGCAAGGACTTTGCACGGTGGCAGGTGCGTGAGAGGCTGCCCGATGTCGCTCTGTGCAAGGCGGTGCGGGAGATGGAAGAAGGGCTGATCGACGCGGACCTGGGTGGCCATCTCTACAAGAAGCGCGTGGCGCGCGCTGGCGGCGGCAAGAGCGGTGGCTACCGCACCTTGCTGTCGGTCCGGATTGGCAACCGGTACGTGTTTCTGCATGGGTTCCCGAAGAGCGCCACGGCGAACATCACGCAGGACGAGAGGAAGGCGCTGCAATACGCGGGCCGGGTGTTTCTGGACCTGTCCGCCGCAGCGCTGGTCGAGGCATTGCAGGCGGGCGCTCTACTGGAGGTGCATTGTGACGAGCAAGATCATTGAATCGCTGCGCGGCGACTTGGCCGCGCTGCACGAGGCCGGCGCAATCGACAAGGTGACGATGCGCGGGTTCGACGCTATCTGTCCGCCGCCGGTGCGCGAATTCAGCGCCACGGACATCAAGCGGCTGCGCGAAACACTCAGCTTCAGCCAACCGGTGTTCGCGCATCACCTGCACACGTCGGCATCGACCGTGCGCAAGTGGGAGCAAGGCGAAACGCGGCCAGCAGGGCCGGCACTCAAACTGCTTAACGTCATTGCGGACAAGGGTCTGCAGGCCATCATTTGAGACGCCCTGGGAGGTCTGGCATGGATCTTCGTCGTTTCGTGTGGGACACAACAACCTCGGATCACCCCAACGGGAGCGAAGCGCTGCGCGCGCCGATGATTAGCCTGAAGTTCCCCGCCCTTTCGCCCCGGGCGACCGCTTCCCAAGTTCGCGCCAGCATGGAGGAAATCGACTTTTCAGGCATTTTCAGGCTCAAAAATAGAGTCACCAAAATACTCGCACTGAAAGCGAGATTGACGTAGAGGTCGACCCATGCCAGCCCGCACCGGAGCCGTTCACGTCGCGACCACAACGCGCAAGTACAAGGACAAGGTCTACCGCACCCACCTGCTGCGCCGCAGCTATCGCGAGGACGGCAAGGTCAAGAACGAGACCCTGGGCAATCTGTCGCATTTGCCCGAGTCCTTGATCGACATCATTCGCCGCTCGCTGCAGGGCGAGACCTTCGTTGCCACTGCCGATGCGTTCGAGATCGTGCGCTCGCGCGCGCATGGCCATGTGCAGGCCGTCAGCGTCGCCATGCAGCGCCTGGGGCTGGCGTCCGTGCTCGCTCGTGTGCCCAGCCGCGAGCGTGATTTGGTGCTGGCCATGGTGGCCGTGCGCATCGTCTCGCCCGACACCCAACTGGCCACCACGCGGCAGTGGCACTCCAGCACCTTGGCCGAGGACTTCGGCGTGCTCGACGCCGAAGAGGACGATCTGTGCGCCGCCATGGATTGGCTGCTCGAGCGCCAAGAGAGCATCGAGCAAGCGCTCGCCACGCGCCACCTGCGCGCGAGGGGCCTGGCGTTGTACGACCTGTCCTCCAGCGACTTCGAGGGCCACTGCTGTCCGCCGGCCCAGCGCCGTACGTTGCAACTGAACTACGGCCTGCTTACCGATGTCCGCGGCTGCCCGGTGGCCGTCTCGGTGTTCGATGGCAACACCGCCGATGGCCTGAGCTTCTTGCCGGCAGTGCAGCAGGTGCGTCAGCGCTTTGGCCTCGATCAGGTGGTCATGGTCGGCGACCGGGGCACGATCTCCGGCAAGGCGATTTCCGGGATGCGCAGCGACGACGGCATCGCGTGGATCACGGCCCTCGAGAGCGTTTCGATCCGCGCCCTGGTCGGGCAAGGGCCGTTGCAGACGGGTCTGTTCGATGAACGCAATCCGCTGGAGATCAACCGGGTGCGCGCGCACATCCTGCTGTGCATGCTGGCCTACTACGTCGAGTGGCATATGCGCGAGGCCTGGCGCGAACTGACCTTCGCCGACACCGATCAAGCGGCCCAGGCCGAGCGCGATCCGGTGGCCCCGGCGAAACGTTCGATGGCAGCGCAGCGCAAGGCCCAAGGCAAAACGCTCGACAACGGGCAGCCCGTGCACGGTTTCCACACGCGGATGGCCGAGTTGGCCACCCTGGTGCGCAACACCTGCCGCACACCCCAGGCAGGCCCGGACGCACCCAGCTTCGACGTGCTGACCACCGCCAACGCTTGCCAACAGCGTGCGTTGGAACTGCTCGGAACCATCCGTTCGTAGTCAGGCTGGGGGCCTGGAACCACCCCTTCAAACGCACCACGTTGAACAAGGCTGCCGCACGCGGATGCGCTGCGGGCTCATAGAATCCGCGCGTGGCAATGCACCTTGATCTTGTAGACCTGCGCTTGATGGTTCATATCGCCGAGGCGAACAGCATGACCCGTGGCGCCGAGCTGTCTTTCATCTCCCTGCCTGCGGCAAGCACCCGCGTCAAGAACCTGGAGGCGGGTATTGGTACCAAGCTGCTGTACCGCACCAGCCAGGGCGTCACGCTCACGCCGCCCGGCCAGGCCCTCGTACACCATGCGCGCATGGTGCTGGGTCAGATTGAGCATCTGTGGGGCGACATGCAGGAATATGCGCGCGGCATCAAGGGCCATGTGCGCGTGTTCGCCAACACCACGGCGCTGGGCGAGTACCTGCCACCGGTGCTGCGGGCCTATCTGAGCAAGAACCCCGATGTGAACATCGACCTGCGCGAGCGGCTCTCGCACGACATCGTGCGTGCCGTGACCGAGGGGCAGACGGACATCGGCATCGTCGCCGGCCTGGTGCGCACGGAAAGCCTGGAGACGCTGCCCTACCGGCACGACCGCCTGGCCCTTGTGGTGGCCCAGGGCCATGAATTGGGCCAGCGCCCCGAAGTGGCCTTTGCCGAAACGCTGGATTACGACTACGTGGGCCTGCACGAGTCCAGCGCCATCCATGCCTTTCTGCGGCGAGAGTGCGATCAGTTGCATCGGTCGATCAAGCAGCGCATCCAGGTCAGCAATTTCGAGGCGGCCTGCCGCATGATCGAGGCAGCCGTGGGCGTTGGCATCCTGCCCGAATCGGCGGCCCGCCGGCATGCGCAGACCATGGCGATCACGATCGTGCCACTGACCGACCCCTGGGCCCTGCGCAAGATGCTGATCTGCGTGCGCAGCCTCGAAGCCCTGCCGGGCTTTGCCCGCGAGCTGGTGGAACTGCTGGTGGAAGACGCACGCCAGGCCGAGGGTGCTTAGCGTTCCCTGATGCGTTCGGGTTCAACGCGCCCACCGCAACACCAGCGCATCGAGCCGGCGCGCAATGTCGATCAGTTGGCGCCGCACCTCGGGGTGCATGGGGGGCCAGGGCGCGCGCGGTGCCTCGCAGGCGATCACGCCGCCTTCCTTCATCAGCGCCTTGGCGGCAAGAAAGCCGGCCTGGCGGTTCTCGTGGTTGATCAGCGGCAGCCAGCGCTGGTATTCAGCGAATGCCTTGTCCTTGTCGCCCGCGCGGTGCGCTTCGATGATGGGGCGAATGCCGTCGGCAAAGCCGCCGCCGGTCATGGAGCCCGTGGCGCCGGCTTCCAGGTCGGCGAGCAAGGTGATGGCCTCTTCGCCATCCCATGGGCCTTCGATGGCTTCTGCGCCCAGCGCGATCAGCTCGCGCAGCTTGCTGGCCGCACCGGCGGTTTCCACCTTGAAGTAGCTGACCTGCTCGATCTCTTGCGCCATTTTGGCCAGGAAGCCGGGCGTCAGCGGTGTGCCGGCGGCGGGCGCGTCCTGGATCATGATGGGGACGTCGATCGCATCGGAGACGCCCTGGTAGAAGGTCTGGATCTGCGCGTCGCCAAATCGGAAGGTGGCGCCGTGGTAGGGCGGCATCACCATCACCATGGCCGCGCCCATGTCCTGCGCACGGCGACTGCGTTCGGCGCAGACGTGGGTAGCGGTGTGCGTGGTGGTCACGATCACCGGCACGCGGCCGGCCACGTGCTCCAGCGCCGTGCGCGTCAGAACCTCGCGTTCCTCGTCCGAGAGCAGGAACTGCTCGGAGAAGTTGGCCAGCAGGCACAGGCCGTCAACGCCAGAGTCGATCATGAAGTCAAGGCAGCGCCCCTGGCTGGCCAAGTCGAGCGTACCGTCCTCGTGGAACGTGGTGGGCACGACCGGGAAGATGCCGCGGTAGCGCGGGTCGGAGAGTCCGGGCATGGCGCTCCTTACCCGGTGATCTGGAACTGGTCCAGGTACTCGGTCTTGAGCGTGAGGCCCAGGCCCGGCACGTCGTCCCTGAGCTGAAGGAAGCCGTTCTCGGCAATGGGTTCGCCGTCGAAGATGTACCAGAACAACTCATTGCCCACTTCCACGTCGAAGATGGGGAAGTACTCGGCCATGGGCGAGGCCAACGTGCTCATGGTCAGGTGGTAGTTGTGCATCTGGCCAGCGTGCGGGACCACGGGCACGCTGTAGGCCTCGCACAGCGCATTGATCTTGTGCGCGGCCGTGATGCCGCCCACGCGGTTGGTGTCGTACTGCACGACGCTCACGGCTTTCCTGTCCAGCAACTGCTTGAAGCCGTAGAGGCTGAATTCGTGCTCGCCGCCCGAGATTGGAACGATGCCCATGTCGTTCAGCTCGGCGTAGCCGCCGATGTCGTCGGCGATCACGGGCTCTTCGAGCCAGCGCGGCTCGAATTTCTCCAGTTTGGGCAGCATGCGCTTGGCGTATTCGAGGTTCCAGCCCATGTAGCACTCGAGCATCAGGTCGTTGTCGTAGCCGATGACTTCGCGGAGGGCTTCGACGGCCTGGAGGTTTTTCTTCACGCCGTCCTGCAGATGCGCCGGGCCGTAGCCGAAGCGCATCTTGAAGGCATGGAAGCCCTGGTCGAGGAACTTCTGCGCCTCGGCCTGCATGGCCTTGAGGTCGGTGCGGTAGAGCTTGCTGTAGTAGCAAGGGATCTTTTCCTTGGTGCGGCCGCCGAGCAACTTGAACACGGGCTTGTGCACGCTCTTGCCCAGGATGTCCCATATGGCCAGATCCACTCCCGAGATGGCGGCCATGGTCACGCCCTTTCGGCCCCAGGCGTGGGTGGCGCGGTACATGCGCTGCCACAGGTATTCGGAGTCCCAAGGGTCCTGGCCCACGACCAGCGGCGCGAGGTATTCGTCGATGATGGCCTTGGCGATGCGCGGCGCCAGCGCCACGTTGCCCAGGCCGACGATGCCGTCATCGGTCTCGACCTCCACCACCGTCCAGGAATGGAAGCGGAAGGTGCTCATGGTCTCGGTGTTGGAGTACACCAGATCCATGGCGTTGGAGCAGAAGTTGCCTTGCGGTGGAACGGTCTTGCCCTTCCATTCGTAGACGCGGGCGCGGACGGATTGGATCTTCATGGCGGTATCTCTCCTGGTTTCGATGCGCATGGTTTTTTCTTCTCAGCTTGCCTGGGCAGCGCGGCGCGAGGCGCCCATGCGGCAGGCGATCAGAAAGGCCTGCCAAGTGGCTTCCACATGGGCCCGGCCCTGGCCCGCGATGTCGTAGGCCGTGCCGTGGGCGGGCGTGGTGATGGGGATTGGCAGACCGCCCTGCACCGTAACGCCGCGCGAGAAGCCCAGCAGTTTGATCGCGATCTGGCCCTGGTCGTGGTACATGGTCACGATGGCCTGGTACGCGCCGGCCTGCGCCTTCAGGAAGATCGTGTCGGCCGGAAACGGGCCGTGGAATGGATCCGGCGTGGGCCAGTCGCGGGCCCTGAGCGCGCGCACTGCGGGTTCGATGACGTCGATCTCTTCGCGCCCGCACACGCCGCCGTCGCCGCCATGCGGGTTGAACGCGGCAATGGCCACCTTGGGCGCGGCGATGCCGTTGGCCAGCAGCGAGCGGTAAATCAGCTCGGACGCCTGCGCGATGCGCTCGGTGCTCAGGTAGCTGGCCACGTCCCTGAGCGGCACGTGCGACGAGATGCGCGAGGTCCACAGGCTGCCCAGCGTGTTGAACTCGCAGAAGTAGCCTTGTACGCCCAGGTACTCGGCGAAGTGGTGCAGCTCATCCTCATGGCGCAAGCCGCCGATCTTCATGGCCTGCTTGTTCAGCGGCGCGAAGCAGATGGCGTCGATGGCGCCTGCCTGCGCCGCGTCCATGCACTGGTCGAGCACCTTCAGCACCGAGCGCCCGCCGGGCGCCGCCGCCACGCTGCGGGTCACGGCCTCGGGCGCCACCGTGTCGACGGCCAGAAAGGCCGGGCGCGACGCATCGGCGCGGCCGCGCACGGCGGCCAGGCTGGCGATGCTCTCGGTCGCCACCCGGACGCCCGCAATGCGCTGGCCCTCTTGCCACAGCCAAGGGTCGCCCACCAGCACGATGTTGGCCCTCTGCACGGCCTCGTGCCTGGCCAGCAGGCGGGCGATGAGTTCGGCGCCGATGCCGGCGGGGTCGCCCAGCGTCAGGGCCACGACGGGAAGTTTGGCGAAGGACATGCGGGACTCAGTCGATCCGGATGTCGTTCTTGCGGATGACTTCGCCGAAGCGCTGGTATTCGGCGCGGTGGAATGCCTCGAACTCGGCCTGGGAGATGGCGCGCAACTCGGCGCCCACCGCTTCGAGGCGGGCCTTGGTCTCGGGCATGGCGATCACCTTGTTGACCTCGTCATGCACCTTCTGCTGCACGGCCATCGGCGTGGACGCGGGCATGTAGATGCCGTACCAGGCGGCGATCTCCACGCCGGCCAGACCCGACTCGGCCATGGTGGGCACCTGGGGCAGCTGCGCGTTGCGCTGGGCCGAGGTGACGGCCAGCGGGCGCAGCCTGCCGCTCTTGATTTGGCCGATGACGGAGGGCAGGGTGTCGAAGCTCATCTGCACCTGCGCGCTCACCAGGTCCACCAGCGCCGCGGCGCTGCCCTTGTAGGGCACGTGGGTGATCCGGATGCCGGCCGCGTCCTGGAACATCTCGGCCGCGATGTGCTGCGTGCTGCCAGTGCCGCTGCTGGCGAAGTGGATGGTGCCCGGGCCCTTCCTGGCCAAGGCCACCAGATCGGCCACCGAGTCGGCATGCACCGGCTTGCCCACCACCAGCACGTTGGGCACCGAGCCCACGAAGGCCACGGGCACCAGGTCCTTGTTGTTGTCGTAGCCGAGCCTGAGCAGGTGCGGCGCGATGGCGTGCGCGGTGACCACGCCCATCACCATGGTGTGGCCGTCGGTGGACTTGGCCGTCGCGTCGACGGCCAGGGTATTGGAAACGCCGGGGCGGTTTTCCACCACGATGGACTGCTTGAGCAGCGGGCCCAGCCGATCGGCCACGGCGCGGGCCATGGCGTCAGTGCCGCCGCCGGGGGCCGAGCCCACCAGCATGCGCACAGGTCTGTTGGGCCAGTCGCCGGTGTTCTGGGCCATGGCACCCCAGGGCAGTATTCCTGCCAGCAATGCGGCCATGGAGAGGGAGCGTCTCTTCATTCATTGTCTCCTTCGGTGATGGATTCGCTGGGATGGTAGGGATGGCATGAATCGCCGTAAACTGAAAGTTGTTGATTGGTTGATAACCAAAGGGAATGGATTATCGAAGGGAAAGTATGGGATCGATCGACCGCAAGAACGGCACACCGCAACTGCTGAACCGCTTGCGCCTGCGCCAGATCGCACTGATGCTGGCCGTGAAGGAACAGCGCACGTTGCGCGCTGCGGCGGCGCAATTGGGCATGTCCCAGCCCGCGGCCACCAAGATGCTGCATGAGTTGGAGGATGCTTTGGACGTACGCCTGTTCGAACGTATGGGACGGGGGCTGCGGATCAGTGAAGCCGGTGAGCGAGTGATGGACTACTGCCAGAATTTGCGCGCAAGCGTAGAGGCGTTGAACCGCGAGCTAATGGAACTGCGGCAGGGCAGTGCTGGCCGATTGGCGATGGGCAGCATCATGGCAGCATCACCGGGGCGGTTGACCAAGGCCCTGCTATGCATCAAACAGCAAAGTCCCTTGCTGTCCATCGAGGTGGCGGTCGATACCAGTGACCGGCTGCTGGCGCAACTGCGTGATGGCGTGCTCGAGGTGGTAGTAGGCCGGATGACCGGCGATCATTGCGACGATTATTTGTTCCGGCCCATCGACGACGAGGAACTGGTGGTCGTCTCCAGCCTTTCGCATCCGCTGGCGCGCAAACGCCAAACAACCCTCGAAGCTCTGCGGCCCTATGCCTGGGTACTGCAACCTCCGGGCAGCCCGATGCGCACATTGATTGATCAGGAGTTTCGAGACCGGGGCCTGGCGCTACCGCGTGGCCTGATCGAGACGGGATCGATCCTGACCAGCATCAATCTTGTGCGCAGTTCGACAATGGTGGCGGTGGTTCCTGCGGCGGTCGCGCGCAGCCATGCAGAGCACGGCATGCTGCGCTTGCTGCCGTTTCGTTTCGGGCGCCGACTGGAGGCCTATGGCAGCATAGTGCGTCGGGACCATTCCCTCAGCCAGCCGGCGCAGCAGTTTCTGGCGCTGCTGCATGAAAGTACGGCGTAGGCTCGGCCGCCCCACCTTGCACGCAACGCCAACATGAGTGGACGCCCGCTGGCCACCGGCCATCCATGAGTTCGAACTACAGGATTTTCCGGTGACGGTGGCCGTGGACACGCAGGGCAACTCAATCCACCGCCATTTCGAACTCGGCTGATGGCTGTTTGAATGAGGTGGCAAGCATCCTGACACGTACCGGCCTGACTTTGGCAAAGCAGAAGGCACGGTTCAACAAACAGGGATTGCACGCAAGGCGGGTCAAGGTGACGATGCCCCCCATGCGCCGCCCCGCTGTGGCACGGGTTGTATGCTCTTTGACGAATAGCTTGAAGCGCTCATGAATAAAGCTCCGGATGCCGTTTTGACCAAAACTTTTGAATCCCGCACCGCCCAGTTGGCGGCCTTTGCCGCAGATTTGCGCCACGCGCACGTTCCACCCGCCGTACTGCGCAAGACCGAAGACCTGTTGGTGGACTGGTTCGGCTCCGCCGTGGCGGGCCACAGCGCCCGGCCCGTGGAGAGCATCGCGCGCTTTGCCCTTGCCATGGGGCCGGCCACCGGCCCGAGCGAGGTCATCGCCACGGGCGCCAGCACCAGCCCGCACGCAGCGGCCATGGCCAACGCCGCCGCAGCGCACGTGGTTGAGCAGGACGACGTGCACAACGGCTCGGTGTTCCACCCGGCGGCCGTGGTGTTTCCGGCCGCCGTGGCCGTGGCGCAGTCCATCGGCGCCAGCGGCGCGCAGTTGCTCGTGGCCGCCATCGCGGGCTACGAGGTGGGCATCCGCGTGGGTGAATTCCTGGGCCGCAGCCATTACAGGATTTTCCACACCACCGGAACGGCTGGCACGCTGGCCGCCGCCGCCGCCGTGGGCCAGCTGCTGGGGCTGGACGCCCGGCAGATGCTGCACGCCCTGGGGTCGGCAGGCACCCAGGCGGCCGGGCTGTGGGGGTTCTTGCGCACGGCGGCCGACAGCAAGCAACTGCACACGGCGCATGCTGCCGGTGCGGGCCTGATGGCCGCCTACCTGGCTCAGGATGGCTTCACCGGCGCGGCCGACATTCTGGAAGGCAAACAGGGCATGGCGGCGGGCATGTCGAGCGACGCCGACCCGACGCGCCTCGTCGATGGCCTGGGCAGCCGCTGGGCCACGGCAGAAACCTCGTTCAAATGGCATGCCTCCTGCCGCCACACGCACCCCGCGGCCGATGCGCTGCTGCAAGTCATGCAGCAGCACGGCCTGACCGCAGGCCAGCTGGCCCGCGTGGTCACGCACGTGCACCAGGGCGCGATCGACGTGCTCGGCCCCGTGGTGCGGCCCAGCACGGTGCACCAGAGCAAGTTCTCCATGGGCACGGTGCTGGCCTTGGTGGCCCGCTTCGGCCATGCCGGGCTGACCGAGTTTGAGGAAGCATTCCTCGCGCCCGAAACGCAGGCGCTGCGCGACCGCGTGGAAATGGTGCTCGACCCCGAGGTCGATTCCGCCTACCCGCGCCAGTGGATCGGCAAGGTCACGGTGCACACCCACGACGGCCACGTGTTCGAGGGCCGTGTGGACGAACCCAAGGGCGATCCCGGCAACACGCTCAGCCGCGATGAACTCAGCGCCAAGGCCCTGCGGCTGGCCGCTTTCAGTGGCGGCGTGGCGGCCGGGCCCATGGCCCGGGCCGTGGACCGCCTGTGGCACATGGAGCAGTGTCCCCGCGTGGGCCGCTTGCTGGAGCGTCTGCCATGACCGGGGTGCTGCACGGCCGCGTGGCGCTGGCCCGCAGCTTCCTGTTCGTGCCCGCGAGCCGCCCCGAGCGCCTTGCCAAGGCCCTGGCCAGTGGCGCCGACATCGTGGTGGTGGACCTGGAGGACGCCGTCGAGCCCCCGGCCAAAGATTCCGCCCGGCAGGCGCTGTGCACCCGCTTTGGCGCGCTCGAGCCTGCGCAGCGCGGCCGCCTGATGGTGCGCATCAACGCCCGGGGCACCGCATGGCACGCGCAGGACGTAGCGCTGCTGGCGCAACTCACGGACTCCGGCCTGGCCGGTGCCATGCTGCCCAAGGCCGAGGACGGCCTCGCCTTGGCCTCGCTCGCCGGGGCGTGCCCGGGGCTGGCATTGCTGCCCCTGATGGAATCGGCCAGCGGCTTCCATGCGCTGGATGCCGTGGCCCAGGCGCCGCAGGTGGCGCGGCTGGGCCTGGGCCACATCGACCTGCAGGCCGACCTGGGCATGGCCTGCGGCGACGACGAGGCCGAACTGGCGCCCGCACGCTGGAGCATGGTCGTGGCCTCGCGCCACGCGGGTCTGGCCGCACCGGTGGACGGCGTAACTATCCGGCTGAACGACCCGCAGCAACTGCGCGCCGACACCGCCCGCAGCCGGCGCTTTGGCTTTTCGGCCAAGCTGTGCATCCACCCGGCACAGATCGCGGGGGTGCATGCCGCGCTGGCCCCGACCGAGGCCGAGGTGGCCTGGGCGCACCGCGTGGTGGACGCCTCACGGCTGGCGCAGGGCGGGGCGGTGCAGCTCGATGGCGCGATGGTGGATGCGCCGGTGCTGCTCAGGGCGCAGCAGATCCTGTCGCGGCAGCAGGCCCCGGTGGGAAGCCAGGGGTCGTATGGAGGCTCAGCGTGCGCCGAATGAAGTCAGCCAGTCCAGGTAGAAGGCTTCGCGCGCGAGCTTTCGGGGCAGGACCCGGGCACTTTGCAGCACGCTTGCACAACGGGCCTCAAAAGAACCTTCTTCAAACCTGAGGAGACTATCCATGATGCGATCGACATCCCTTGTGCTCCGCCTTGCGGCGCTTGCCGTGTTTCCCGCCGCAGCCTTGCTCGTCGCCTCCACGGCCGCGGCCCAGGTGCGCGACTTTCCGACCAAGCCCATCGAACTCGTCGTGCCCTTTCAGCCTGGCGGCGGGACTGACGCGCTGGCGCGCGCCTTCGCCGACGCGACACGCAAGCACATGCCGCAAAGCATGATCATCGTCAACAAGCCGGGTGCCACCGGCGTCATCGGCTGGCAAGACGTGATGAATGCAAGGCCGGACGGCTATCGCCTGGCGGTCATCACGGTGGAAATGACGACGCTATCGCACATGGGGCTGGCGAAGTTCACGTACGAAGACATGACGCCCATCGCGCGCTTGAACGCCGATCCGGCCGCCATCACCGTGCGCGCCGATGCGCCCTGGAACACCGCCGAGGAATTCCTCGCCGCCGCGAAGAAGGGCAACGGCAAGATCAGCGTCGGCAACGCCGGCAACGGGTCGATCTGGCACCTTGCCGCGTCGGCGCTGTAGGACAGGACCGGCGTGCAGTTCAATCACACGCCCTTCCAGGGGGCTGGGCCTGCCGTGCTCGCGCTGCTTGGCGGGCACATCGATGCGGTGACCGTCAGTCCCGCTGAAGTCACGACCTGCGTGCAGGCCGGCAAGCTGAAGACACTGGCCGTCATGGCCGACCAGCGCATCAAGGGCTTCGAGCAGGTGCCCACGTTGAAGGAGCGCAACATTGACCTCAGCATTGGCACGTGGCGTGGCCTCGCGGCCCCCAAGAACACGCCGCCGGAAATCGTGACCTATCTGAAGAACCTGAGCCAACAGGCATCGGCCGAGCCGGCGTTCCGCGAAGTGCTCGACAAGCAAAACCCGGGCTTCGCATACGCCGACGACGTCACGTTCAAGGCGTACATGGCCAAGGACAGTGCCTACTTCAAGACATTGATTGCCAAGCTGAAAATCAAGAACTGAGAACCACAATGACCGTTCCGGAGACACGACCATGAGCCATATCCAGGGTTTTCGCATTCACCCACGGCCAGAATCCGCCGTCAGCAGCGCCTTGTTGGAACGATTCCGCAGCTACCCGGTGGCCAACGTGAGCGACGTGATGAGTCGCAGCACCGGCACCGGGCTCCTGCGGCCCTACCACAAGCGCGACGGCATGCTGGTGGGGCGAGCGCTCACGGTTCGCACCCGGTCTGGTGACAACCTGATGGTGCACAAGGCCATCGACGTCTCCGGCCCAGGCGACGTGATCGTCGTCGATGCAGGCGGCCCCGGTTCCAACGCAATCATCGGGGAGATCATGCTGGCCTTGGCGATCGCGCGCTGCGCTGCGGGTTTCGTGATTGATGGCCCTATCCGCGATAGCGACAAGATCGGCCAAGGCACGCTGCCGGTGTACGCACGCGGCGTCGCGCATCGCGGACCCTACAAGGACGGACCAGGGGAACTGCATGTGCCGGTGTCGATTGATGGCATGGTGGTTCGGCCAGGCGACCTTGTGCTGGGTGACGGCGATGGTCTTCTCGTCGTGATGGCAGAGGAAGCTGAGAACATCGCCGCACGCGTCGAAGCTGTCCAGCGCGCGGAAGTGGCGCTACTGCAATCCATTGCGCATGGCTGCGTCGACCGCGCGTGGGTCGACAGGACGCTGCGCGAGAAAGGCGTTCTGTGAACGAAGGTACTGGCGCAGCGTTTGCCGCAAGGCGCGTGGTGCGGTTCGACCACTGGTTGGACCCCGCCTTTGATCGCATCGTGTCTTGCGCGCGCGGTCTGGTGCTGAGCACCTGTGCCATGGAAGGTTCAGATGAGGCGGCATGGGCGCAACTCGCAGCAGCCCACGTCTACCAGATCTCGGCCGCCAAGGACGAACTTCCCCGGCGCTGGTTCGCCGACGCGGCACTGGTGGCCCGCTGTCCTGCGCTGCTTGCAGTCTCGTCCACAGGTTCGGGCTGCGACACCATCGACATCGAGGCATGCACGCGCGCCGGTGTGGTGGTGATGAATCAATCGGGCGGGAATGCCGACTCGGTGGCCGAGATGACGCTGGGCCTGATGCTGTCTGTCTTTCGCCGAATTTCCGAGTCTGACCGGTTGCTGCGTACGCACCGGGGCTTTAGTCGCGAGGATCTGATGGGGCATGAACTGCGCGGCCGAACGCTCGGCTTGGTGGGCGTGGGGCAGGCTGGACGGCGCGTGGCAGCGCTGGGCCATGCATTCGGCATGCGCGTACTGGGTTGCGATCCCGCCCTGAGTGACACCGAGATGGCCGCGCGGGGTGCTGAGGCCGTGTCCTTCGACGCGTTGCTGCACCGCTCCGATGTGGTGTCATTGCATTGCCCACGCAATGCGCAGACCCTCGGAATGATGGGCGCCGCCAGCTTCGCTGCCATGCGGCCTGGCGCTGTATTCATCAGCACGGCCCGCGGAGGCATCCATGATGAGGCCGCACTGGAGAACGCCTTGGCCAGCAGCCATCTGGCCGGTGCAGGTCTGGACGTGTGGGAACAAGAGCCGCCACCACGCGATCACCCACTCCTTTCCCGCGATAGCGTGGTCGCCACTTTTCACACGGCAGGGGTAACCCACGAGGCAAGGCGCAACAACGCCGAACTGGCGGCCAGGCAGGTCGTGGCCTTGTTGACCGAAGGCCGGCGGCCGGAGCGATTGGTCAACCCCGAGGTGTGGCCGCGTGCGGCGCGCCGCGTCGCTGCTGCCCTGGCCCTCCCCGCCGCAACGGCGACTTGAATCTTTTCAGCACCACAGACTTGGCCCGAGGGGCCGCCCCGGAGACATGCCCATGAAGCAACACCGTCCCTCCCGCCGCCAAACACTCGCGCAGTGCACGCTCGTTGCCGCGGCGGCCTGCGGTATCGCCGCTCCGTCCGTCGCACGGACCGCAGCGGTTTATCCCTCGAGGCCAATCGAGATGATCGTCGCGTATGCCCCCGGCGGCGGAACCGATTCAGTGGCACGGCTTCTGGCCCGCTCCCTGGAAAAGCAACTGGGAACCAGCATCGTGGTGCAGAACCGGCCCGGCGCTGGCGGTGCTATCGGCTTTGCAGAACTGGCTCGCGCCGCGCCTGACGGCTACACCATTGGCTTCATCAATACCCCCAATCTGCTCACCATCCCGATCGAACGAAGGAGCAGCTTCAGCTGGCGCAGCTACGACCTGCTCGGAAACTTGGTCGATGACCCGGGCGGTTTCACGGTACACAACGACCATGGCATTCAGTCCTTGGCTGCACTGGCGGCCTTCGCAAGGGCGAATCCTGGCGCAGTGACGGTGGGCACGACCGGCATTGGGTCGGATGACCACCTGGCGATGCTCCTGTTCGAGAAGGGGGCAGGCGTGAAGCTGAGCCATATTCCATATAAGGGTGCAGGCGAGGTGCGCAGTGCCATCGCGGGTCAGCAAATCGTCATCGGCGCAATCAACGTCGGCGAGGCGTTGCAGTACCAGAAGGGAGGCACGCCAATCCGGCTTCTCGGCCAGATGGGGGCTACGCGGTCATCGCTGGCACCCGGGATTCCCACCTTCAAGGAACAGGGGTACGACATCGAACTCGCGTCGCTGCGCGGCTTGGCCGCTCCCAAGGGTTTGCCTGAGGAGGTTCGTAGAAAGTTGGTCGATGCCATCGTCCGGGCAAAGGACGATCCGCAGTTTCAGCAACAAGCGCAAGCGTTGTTCGCGCCGCTTCGCTACTTGCCGCCTGCCGCCTACGCGGCAGAACTCCAACGCAGCGAGGCAGGATTTCACCAGCTTTGGCAGGAGATGCCGTGGCAAGAGGGCCGGCCCTGACGCGATCTTCATCGGGTCAGGAGTTGGTGGAGGGTGTTGGCGATTACCTGCGTGGCCTTGCGCAGTTCATCCAGTGGCACGCGCTCGTCGGCGCGGTGTCCGTTGGCTTCGAGCAGCGACTCGGGGCCGGCGCCGTACATCACCGTGGGGATGCCTGCTTCGCTGTACAGGCGCGCGTCGGTGTAGAGCGGCACGCCGATCGGCGTCACGGGCTTGCCCATCACCTCGGTGGCCTCGCGGCATACCAGCGCTGCCAGGTCGTCGGCACCGGGCGCCGGCGCGAAGGGCCGGGCCAGCAGGATCTGGCGGATTTCCACCGAGATGCCAGGCAGCGTGCGGCAGGCTGCCTCGATCACTGCGCGCAGATCAGCCTCGACGGCCTCTGGTGATTCCTCGGGCACGATGCGTCGGTCGATACGCAGGATCAATTGGTCGGCCACCACGTTGGTGTTGATGCCGCCACCGATCAGGCCCACCACCATCGTGGGGTGGGTGATGCCCGGCGTTGACGAGGGACGGTCGGCGAGGCGGTCGCGGTAGCGGTAGAGCGCGGGCAGCAGTGTGGCTGCGGCCTCGATCGCGTCGTGACCGGTGTCGGGCCGGGCGGCATGCGCCGAGGTGCCGCGCACCGCCACCTCGAGGTGCAGGCAGCCGTTGTGCGCCACCACGACGTGGTGCGAGAACGCGGCGGAGAGTACGAAGTCGGGCCGACTCAGGCCCTTCGACAGGATCCATCCCGGGCCGGTGACGCCGCCGGTTTCCTCGTCGTAGGTCAGGTGCAGTTCGACCGTGCCGGCCAGCGGCGTGCCCGATGCCGCCAGGTGCTTGAGCGCACGCATTGCAAAGGCGTAGGTCGTGAAGTCGGACTTCGATACTGCGGCGCCGCGGCCGTAGAGCCAGCCGTCGCGCACTTCGCCGCCGTAGGGATCGACGCTCCAGCCCGCGCCCGGCGGGACCACGTCGCCGTGCGCGTTGAGCGCCACCACCGGGCCGTCGCCGAAGCGTTCGCGCACGATCAGGTTGGTCACGCTGCGCATGCCGTGCGCGGCCACGAACTCGGCCGACACCGCATGGCGCTCGACCTTGAAGCCCATGGCTTCGAGTAGCCGGGCGGTGAGCTCGGCATGCGCAGCGCAGTCGCCGGGCGGGTTGTCGGAGGGGCAGCGTACCAACTCGGTGAGGGTGCGCACCTGCTCGTCGAAGTGCGTGTCGATGAAATGGCGCAGCGTGTTGCGCGGCAGGGTGGCGTCGGTCATGGCGATCATGGCGGTCAAGGAAGCGGGTAAAGAGGCCGTTAGAGGAAGCGGTCGATGAGAAAGGGAGTGATGTCGAAGTCGGTGCGGCCGTGCACTATCAAGTCGGTGACGAGCCGCCCGGTGATCGGCGCGAGCGTGTAGCCGTTGGACGTCACCGCGTTGTAGAAGCCGGGGTGGCCGGGCACCTCGCCGAGGATCGGTGCGCCGTCGATGTTCACGTTCATGCCGGCCCAGCAGCGCACCATGTGGAGGCCGCGCAAGGCGGGTAGCACGTGGCACGCCACCCAGAGGTTGCCTTCGATACTCTCGCGCTCGGCGCGGTTGAGGCGCATGTCCTCGTGGAAGGCGGCCGTCCAGCCACCGCCGACGATGAGGCCGCCGCTGGCCGCCTGCTTCAGGCTCAGGTGCCGGTCGGCGTGCGCGACCAAGTGGTTGACCAGCGGCGGAGCGGGTTCGGTCACGATCATCTGCAACGGCGCGCCCTTGACGGGAATCGTCACGCCCAGCATGCGGCCGATGGTGTTCGACCAAGCGCCGCTCGCGTTCACGATGCGCCCGGCGTGGATGGTGCCGCGCGACGTGCGAACCACGAAGCCCGCGCCGTCGCCCGGCAATGCACCGATGGTCTGCACGTCGCAGCCGCGCAGCATACGGGCTCCCTGCTCGCGTGCACGCCGTGCCACTGCGTAGGTGGCGCGCAGTGGATTGATCTTTCCCTCCATGGGACAGAGCTCGGCACCCAGCAGTTTGCCGGACAGCGCGGGCGACAGGCGCCGCAGCTCGGTGCCGTCGATCACCTGCGCGTCGATGCCGTGACTGCGCTCCAGCGCGGCCTTGGCCTCGAGGAAGCGCATGCCGGCTTCGCTGTCGGCGACCATGAGGCCGCCGGTGATCTTGATCTCGAGGTCCTCGGCGCAATCGCCCTCGATCTCCTGCCACAGGCGCACCGACATCGGCCCGAGCGGCAGCGTGGCTGCGGCCGGGCCGCCGTCGTCCTGCGCCTTGGCGCCGAAATCGAACGACAGCAACTGCACGTGCAGGCTGCCCGCGTTGGCGCCCGAGGCCTGCAGGTTGATGTCATCGCGGTCCACCACGGTCACGTCCTGCCCGGCCTTGGACAGGTAGTAGCCGAGGCAGGAGCCGAGCACGCCGGCGCCGATCACCAGCACGTCGGTGTGCACTGGCGCGAAAGGCGCGTGCGCCACCGGCCGCGCGAGATTCGGCGTGATGGCCGGCCTGTGGCCGCTCCACTCGGGTTTCTCGAAGCCGAGCGCTCCGGCCGCCACCGGCTTGGCCGGCGGGCGCGGGGCAAAGTACTGTTCGACATCCGGCGGACTGCCCGTGAGTTCGGCCACCAGCCGGCCCGCGGTGGCGGCGCAATAGCGCGCCTGGCAGCGTCCCATTCCGAGGCGCGTGTTGCGCTTGAGCGCGGCCAGCGTGTCGTTGCCGGCGCGGATCTGCTCGCGCACCGAGCCGAAGGTGATCTCCTCGCAGCGGCACAGCAGCGTGTCGTCCGGCACCGCCGCCAGCGTGACGGGCGGTGGCGCATAGAGCGACCACAGCGCTTGCTGGAAGCACTCAGCCCGGCGCAATGGGCCGAGAACCTCCGCGGGCTTGGCGGGCTCTGCGGCGCCCAGCCCGAGCTTACGCGCCGCGGCCGTGCCGGCCAGCGTGCCGCGCGCCAAGGCGACGCGGGAGCCACCCAGGTCGGCGCCGTCGCCCACCACGAACACGCCGGGCAGGCTGGTGGCGCCATCTTCCTGCGTGACGGTGGCCAGGTGGCCCAGGTGCCGCGGGGCCAGCCGGTGCGCGCAGCCCAGCATGCGCGCGAGCTCGGTGGAGGGAATGAAGCCGTAGCCCAGGCACAGCGTGTCGACCTCGATGCGCCGTGCCGTCGCGGCCACCGCGTGGCCCTGCGCATCG
>NZ_AFAL01000398.1 GCF_000193225.1 Verminephrobacter aporrectodeae subsp. tuberculatae At4
GGTGCCGCAGGCGCCATCGAGGCCCTGCGCGCTGGCGCCGCGCGCGCGGACGGGGGCGCGCCGCGTGGCGTGGCCGTGATCGCGCATCCCCACCCGCTGTTTGGCGGCAGCATGGAGAACAAGGTGGTGCAGACCCTGGCGCGCGCCTTTGTGCAGTGCGGCTGGACGGCGGTGCGCTTCAATTTCCGCGGCGTGGGCGCGTCTGACGGCGTGCACGACGAGGGTCGGGGCGAGTTGCAGGACCTGCTTGCCGTGGTCGAGCAGATGGCCCCGCGCAGCCAAGGCCAGCGCATTGCGCTGGCGGGTTTCTCGTTTGGCGCGTTTGTCGCCAGCCACGCGCTGGCCAGCCTCTGGCCCGGGGGGCGGGTCGAGTACGCCGTGCTCGTGGGCACCGCCGCGGGCCGTTTCAGCGTCGCGCCGGTGCCGCCCGAGGCCCATCCGCGCACGCTGGTCGTGCACGGGGAACAGGACGATACCGTGCCGTTGTCCGCCGTGATGGATTGGGCGCGGCCCCAGATACTGCCGATCACGGTCGTTCCCGCAGGCGGCCATTTCTTTCACGGACAATTGCCGCTTTTGAAAAATCTGGTGCTGCGCCACCTGCAATCGGGCGCCTGAGGTCCCGTTGCAGCAAGGTCCCCCACCAGGGTTCCCGCTCTTCCCCGCATCCTTTCGTATCCCTCGCATCCCTCCACCCATGAAACGAATCCTGTCCGCACTGCGCTTCCTGGCCGTTCTGGCTGCGCTCGTCCCTGCCGCCGCCCACGCCCAGGCGCCACAGCCGCCCGAAATCGCCGCGCGCAGCTACCTGTTGTTCGACGTCACGGCGAACCAACTGCTGGCAACCAAGGACATCGACGCGCCGGTCGATCAGGCCTCGCTGACCAAGCTCATGACGGGCTATCTGGTGTTCGACGCGCTGCGCTCGCGGAAGATCTCGCTCGCGCAAAAACTGCCCGTGAGCCCGCGCGCCTGGAAGATGCCCGGCTCGCGCATGTTCATCGACCCCAAGATGCAGGTGCCGGTCGGGGACCTCATCCAGGGCATGGTCGTGCAGTCGGGCAACGACGCCACCATCGCGCTGGCCGAGGGCGTGGGTGGAACGGTCGAGAACTTCGTCCGGCTCATGAACGAGCAGGCCAAGGCGCTGGGCATGAACGCCACGAGCTACAAGAACCCCGAGGGGCTGACCGAGCCCGGCCACACGAGCACGGCGCGCGACCTGAGCGTGCTGGCCACGCGCCTCATGAAGGACTTTCCGGAGTACATGCACTACTACGCCACCAAGCGCTACAGCTACCCCGGAACGCCCACGTCGAACAGCAGCAACCGCAACATGCTCCTGTTCCGTGACCCGACGGTCGATGGCCTCAAGACCGGCCACACCGACGCCGCAGGCTATTGCCTCGTGGCCACGTCCCGGCGCGAGTTCCCCGGCCTGGGCCAGCGCCGCCTGCTGTCCATCGTGCTTGGCGCGGCCAGCGAGAACGCGCGTGCGAACGAGAGCCAGAAACTGCTGAACTGGGGCTATACCGCTTTCGACGCGGTCAAGCTGTTCGACGCCGGCCAGGCGGTGGCGACGCCCGATATCTGGAAGGGCCGGGAAAACCAGCTCAGGATCGGCCGTGAAGAGGCCATCGTCGTGGCCATTCCCGCGGGCAGCGCCGGCAAGATCAGCACCCGGATCGCCCGCCCCGACCCCTTGGTCGCGCCCTACACCAAGGGCCAGTCGATCGGCACCCTGGAGGTGATGCTCGGCGACCAGGCCCTGGGCAAGGTGCCGCTGGTGGCGCTCGAAGGCGTGGAGCAGGCGGGCATGTGGGGCCGCGCCTGGGATGCGCTGCGCCTGTGGATCCGGTGAACCGACCCTGTCCTGCTATACTCGTGGGCTTTTCGGGATTTCCGAAGGGTTTCACGTTTTCGTTTTCTACGCTCATCCCGTTTAAATCACGTTCAGGGACGCATTGCATGCCAACCATCAACCAATTGGTCCGTCAGGGGCGCGAGGTCGAAAAGATCAAGTCCAAAAGCCCCGCGATGGAAAACTCTCCCCAGCGCCGCGGCGTGTGCACCCGGGTGTACACCACGACACCCAAGAAGCCCAACTCCGCCTTGCGCAAGGTCGCCAAGGTGCGCCTGACCAACGGCTTCGAGGTCATCTCCTACATCGGCGGTGAAGGCCACAACCTGCAAGAGCACAGCGTGGTGCTGGTGCGCGGCGGTCGTGTCAAGGACCTGCCCGGTGTGCGCTACCACATCGTGCGCGGCTCGCTCGACCTGCAAGGCGTGAAAGACCGCAAGCAGGCGCGCTCCAAGTACGGTGCCAAAAAGCCCAAGGCGAAGTAAACCCCGGGCGCTGAAATGCCCGGCATACCCGGTGCTGCCCCGCATGGCGCGGTGATGCAGCGTAGTGACCCCAGGCGCACGGTTTGCGCGGGTCGAGTAAGTGGG
The DNA here is from genome assembly GCF_000193225.1 of Verminephrobacter aporrectodeae subsp. tuberculatae At4. GTDB lineage: Bacteria > Pseudomonadota > Gammaproteobacteria > Burkholderiales > Burkholderiaceae_C > Acidovorax > Acidovorax aporrectodeae. Next base: position 2,452 of record NZ_AFAL01000398.1, read on the forward strand.
AGTCCTGAATGGCTCTCGCGGTGTCCGCAGGGACGCCAACTGAAGCAAAGAGGAAAAGAAAATGCCACGTCGTCGCGAAGTCCCCAAACGTGAAATCCTGCCGGACCCCAAGTTCGGCAATGTGGAACTGTCCAAATTCATGAACGTGATCATGGAGGGTGGCAAGAAGGCCGTAGCCGAGCGCATCATCTACGGTGCGCTGGAACTGATCGAGAAAAAGCACCCCGACAAAGACCCGCTGGAGGCTTTCACCGTTGCGATCAACAACGTCAAGCCCATGGTCGAAGTCAAGTCGCGCCGCGTGGGCGGCGCCAACTACCAGGTTCCCGTGGAAGTGCGTCCCGTGCGCCGGCTCGCGCTGTCCATGCGCTGGATCAAGGAAGCGGCGCGCAAGCGCGGCGAAAAGTCCATGGCGCAGCGCCTGGCGAACGAACTGCTCGAGGCCACGGAAGGCCGTGGCGGCGCCATGAAGAAGCGTGACGAGGTGCACCGCATGGCCGAAGCCAACAAGGCGTTCAGCCATTTCCGCTTCTGATCCGGCGCAGCGCTCCCTCCTCCGGTCCATTCCTTTGGCCACCTGACAGCCCCAGCCCCGCGCCAAGCACGGGGGTGCGGCGCCGCAGGCCCACACCCTGACCGAACCCAACACGACCCATCCCAAGGATCCACCATGGCTCGCAAGACCCCCCTCGAGCGCTACCGCAACATCGGTATTTCGGCGCATATCGACGCCGGCAAGACAACGACCACCGAGCGCATTCTTTTCTACACCGGCGTGAACCACAAGATTGGTGAGGTACACGACGGCGCGGCCACCATGGACTGGATGGAGCAAGAGCAGGAGCGCGGCATCACGATCACCTCGGCGGCCACCACCTGCTTCTGGAAGGGCATGGACATGTCCTTCCCCGAGCACCGCATCAACATCATCGACACCCCCGGGCACGTGGACTTCACCATTGAGGTGGAGCGCTCCATGCGCGTGCTCGACGGCGCCTGCATGGTGTACTGCGCCGTCGGCGGCGTGCAGCCGCAGTCGGAAACCGTCTGGCGCCAGGCGAACAAATACAAGGTGCCGCGCCTGGCCTTCGTGAACAAGATGGACCGCACCGGGGCGAACTTCTTCAAGGTCGTCGAGCAGATGCGGCTGCGCCTGAAGGCCAACCCGGTGCCGATCGTGATCCCGATCGGCGCCGAAGAGGGCTTCAAGGGCGTGGTCGATCTGCGCAAGATGAAGGCCATCGTCTGGGACGAGGCCTCGCAGGGAATGAAGTTCAGCTTCGAGGACATCCCGGCCGATCTGCACGCCGCTGCCAAGGAATGGCGCGAGAAGATGGTCGAGGCGGCTGCCGAAGCCACCGAAGAGCTCATGAACAAGTACCTGGAAGAGGGTGACCTGTCGGAGGAGGAGATCACCGCCGGCCTGCGCGCGCGCACCATCGCCGGTGAAATCCAGCCCATGCTGTGCGGCACCGCGTTCAAGAACAAGGGCGTGCAGCGCATGCTCGACGCCGTGATCGAACTCATGCCCTCGCCGCAGGACGTGCCCCCCGTTCCCGGTTTCGACGAAGACGACAAGGAAGTCACCCGCAAGGCGGACGACGCCGAGAAGTTTTCGGCCCTGGCGTTCAAGCTCATGACCGACCCGTTCGTCGGCCAGCTGACCTTCGTGCGCGTGTACTCCGGCGTGCTCGCCAAGGGCGACACCGTGTACAACCCCGTGCGCGGCAAAAAGGAGCGCATCGGCCGCATCGTGCAGATGCACGCCAACGAGCGCCAGGAGGTGGACGAAATCCGCGCCGGCGACATTGCCGCCTGCGTGGGCCTGAAGGACGTGACCACGGGCGAGACCCTGTGCGACCCGGCGGCGATCGTGACGCTCGAACGCATGGTCTTCCCCGAGCCCGTGATTCGCCAGGCCGTGGAGCCGAAGTCCAAGACGGATCAGGAAAAGATGGGAATCGCGCTGTCGCGCCTGGCCGCCGAAGACCCGTCGTTTCGCGTGAGCACCGACGAGGAATCGGGCCAGACCATCATCGGCGGCATGGGCGAGTTGCACCTGGAAATCATCGTTGACCGCATGAAGCGGGAATTTGGCGTCGAAGCCAACGTGGGCAAGCCCCAGGTGGCGTACCGCGAAACCATCCGCAAGACGGTGGAGGAGGCCGAAGGCAAGTTCGTGCGCCAGTCCGGCGGCAAGGGCCAGTACGGTCACGTGGTGCTGAAGATCGAACCCAACGAAGCCGGCAAGGGAATCGAGTTCATCGACGCCATCAAGGGCGGTGTGGTTCCGCGCGAATTCATCCCGGCCGTGGAAAAGGGCGTGAACGAGGCCGTCACGCAGGGTGTGCTCGCCGGCTACCCCGTAGTTGACGTCAAGGTCACGCTGCACTTCGGCTCGTACCACGACGTGGACTCGAACGAACTGGCGTTCAAGATGGCCGCGATCTTCGGCTTCAAGGAAGGCTGCAGGAAGGCCGGCCCCGTGATTTTGGAGCCCATGATGGCGGTGGAGGTCGAGACGCCCGAAGACTACGCCGGCAACGTGATGGGCGACCTGTCGTCGCGCCGCGGCATGGTGCAGGGAATGGACGACATGCTCGGCGGGGGCAAGGCCATCAAGGCCGAGGTGCCGCTGTCCGAGATGTTCGGCTACTCGACCACGCTGCGCTCGATGTCGCAGGGGCGCGCCACCTACACGATGGAATTCAAGCATTACAGCGAGGCGCCGCGCAACGTGTCCGAGGCCATCATGGCCGCGCGCGCCAAGTAAGCAAGCCCGCCCCTGCGACGCTTTCTTCACCGATCCCCGGTCTGCGATCCGGTGCCGTCCCGTTGCCTGTGCGGGGCGATGCAGCAACCGGATGCAGACCTAAAACCACGACACAGGCATCGCTCTTTGGAGAATTGAAAATGGAAAAGGAAAATTCGAACGCACCAAGCCCCACGTCAACGTGGGGACGATCGGTCACGTGGACCATGGCAAGACGACGCTCACGGCGGCCATCGCCACCGTGCTGTCGACCAAGTTCGGCGGCGAGGCCAAGGCCTACGACCAGATCGACGCAGCCCCCGAGGAAAAAGCCCGCGGCATCACGATCAACACCGCGCACGTGGAATACGAAACGGCCAACCGCCACTACGCGCACGTGGACTGCCCCGGCCACGCGGACTACGTGAAGAACATGATCACCGGCGCCGCGCAGATGGACGGCGCCATCCTGGTGTGCTCGGCCGCCGACGGCCCGATGCCGCAGACGCGCGAGCACATCCTGCTCGCACGCCAGGTCGGCGTTCCCTATACGACTTCCCCGGCGACTCCACCCCGATCATCCGCGGCTCGGCCAAGCTCGCGCTCGAGGGCGACAAGGGGCCGCAGGGTGAAGAGGCGATCATGAAGCTCGCCGAGGCCCTGGACAGCTACATCCCCACGCCCGAGCGCGCCATCGACGGCAGCTTCCTGATGCCCGTGGAAGACGTGTTCTCGATCTCCGGCCGCGGCACCGTGGTCACCGGGCGCATCGAGCGCGGCGTCATCAAGGTCGGCGAGGAAATCGAAATCGTCGGCATCCGCGACACGCAAAAAACCACCTGCACGGGCGTGGAAATGTTCCGCAAGCTGCTCGACCAGGGCCAGGCCGGGGACAACGTCGGCCTGCTGCTGCGCGGCACCAAGCGCGAAGACGTGGAGCGCGGCCAGGTGCTGTGCAAGCCCGGATCGATCAAGCCGCACACCCATTTCACCGCCGAGGTCTACGTTCTGAGCAAGGACGAGGGCGGACGCCACACGCCGTTCTTCAACAACTACCGCCCGCAGTTCTACTTTCGCACGACCGACGTGACCGGCGCCATCGAGTTGCCGGCGGACAAGGAAATGGTCATGCCGGGCGACAACGTCTCGATCACCGTGAAGCTGATCAACCCGATCGCCATGGAAGAAGGCCTGCGCTTCGCAATCCGCGAAGGCGGGCGCACCGTGGGCGCGGGTGTCGTGGCCAAGATCATTGCCTGACCCGGCAGCAGAACAAGGAAGCGCCATGTCCTCGAAGCAAAAAATCCGCATCCGCCTGAAGGCGTTCGACTACAAGCTGATCGACCAGTCCGCGGCCGAGATCGTCGATACCGCCAAGCGCACCGGCGCCATCGTCAAGGGCCCCGTGCCGTTGCCAACGCGCATGAAGCGCTTTGACATCCTGCGCTCGCCGCACGTCAACAAGACCAGTCGCGACCAGTTCGAAATCCGCACGCACCAGCGCCTGATGGACATCGTCGACCCCACCGACAAAACGGTGGACGCCTTGATGAAGCTCGACCTGCCCGCTGGCGTGGACGTGGAGATCAAACTGCAGTAACGAAAGACAACGCGGGCTTGCTTGCACGGGCAGTTCGCGCCATAATCGCAGGCTTTTCCCGGATTGCGCCTGAAGGCATCCAAAGACGCCCAGAGACCAGAGAAAAAGGGCGCCTTGCGGGAGAAGTTTCATCAACCCTTCTTTCATGCACATGCAGTGCAAACGCCGCGGCCAATTGAAGTTGCGACGGTGAAAGTTTTGGAGAAATCAATGAGTCTGAGCAACTCCCTGGGGTTGCTGGGTCGCAAGGTGGGCATGATGCGTCTGTTCACCGATGATGGGGACGCAGTCCCCGTCACGGTGGTGGACGTGTCCAACAACCGCGTGACCCAGGTCAAAACCCAAGACAACGATGGCTACGTGGCCTTGCAGCTCACGTTCGGTGCGCGCAAGGCATCGCGCGTGACCCGCCCACAAGCCGGTCACCTGGCCAAGGCAGGTGTCGAGGCCGGCGAAATCATCCGGGAATTCCGTGTCACCGCCGATACCGCGGCCCGCTACCCGGCGGGTGCTTCGGTGGACGTCGCTGCCGTGTTCTCCGTGGGCCAGAAGGTCGACGTGCAGGGCACCTCGATCGGCAAGGGCTACGCCGGAACCATCAAGCGCCACAACATGAGCTCGCAGCGCGCGTCGCACGGCAACAGCCGTTCGCACAACGTTCCCGGCTCCATCGGCATGGCGCAGGATCCGGGCCGCGTATTCCCCGGCAAGCGCATGACGGGCCACTTGGGCGACGTCACCAAGACCACGCAAAACCTCGACCTGATCCGCATCGACGAAGCGCGTCAGCTGCTGCTCATCAAGGGCGCCATCCCGGGCTCCCGGGGCGGGTTCGTGACGGTGCGTCCGGCGATCCGGGTCCCGGCGGCCTCCAAGGGAGCAGATTGATGCAACTCGAACTCCTCAATGACCAGGGCCAGGGCGCGTCCCATCTGGACGTTCCCGAGACCGTGTTCGGTCGTGAATACAACGAGGCCCTGGTGCACCAGATCGTGGTCGCCTACCAGGCCAACGCGCGCCAGGGCACACGTGCCCAGAAAGACCGCGAGCAGGTCCGGCACTCGACGCGAAAGCCTTTCAAGCAAAAGACCACGGGCAGGGCACGCGCGGGGATGACCTCCTCGCCGCTGTGGCGTGGGGGCGGGCGGATTTTTCCGAACCTGCCCGAGGAGAACTTCACGCAGAAGATCAACAAGAAGATGTACCGCGCGGGCATGTCTTCCATCCTCTCGCAGCTGGCCCGCGAGGGCCGTCTGGCGGTGCTCGAATCGTTCAAGCTCGACTCGCCCAAAACCAAGGTCTTGGCCGACAGGTTCAAGGCCATGAACCTGCAGTCGGTGATGGTGATCGCCGACGAGGTGGACGAAAACCTGTACCTGGCCTCGCGCAATCTGGTGAACGTGCTCATCGTCGAGCCCCGTTACGCCGACCCCGTGTCGCTGGTGCGTTTCAAGAAAGTGCTCGTCACCAAGGGCGCAATCGACAAACTCAAGGAGATGTTCGCATGAGCACACCCAAGTTTGACGAAGGTCGTCTGCTGCAGGTGCTGGTCGCCCCCATCGTGTCCGAAAAGGCCACCATGGTCGGCGAGAAGACCAACACCGTGACCTTCAAGGTGCTGCAGGACGCGACCAAGCCGGAAATCAAGGCGGCCGTGCAATTGCTGTTCAAGGTCGAGGTCAAAGGCGTTTCCGTGCTCAACACCAAGGGCAAGAGCAAGCGTTTCGGCAAGCACATCGGCCGCCGCGACAACGTTCGCAAGGCCTACGTCACGCTGCAGCCTGGTCAGGAGATCAACCTTGCGGAGGGCTCTTAAATCATGGCTGTCATCAAGATGAAACCCACTTCACCCGGCCGCCGTGCCGTGGTGAAGGTCACGCGCGACCACCTGTACAAGGGGGCAGCGTACGCCCCCCTGCTGGAGCCGCAATTCCAGAAGGCCGGCCGCAACAACAACGGCCACATCACCACGCGCCACAAGGGCGGTGGCCACAAGCACCACTACCGGGTGGTGGACTTCCGGCGCAACAAGGACGGTATTCCCGCCAAGGTCGAGCGCATCGAGTACGACCCGAACCGCACGGCGCATATCGCCCTGGTGTGCTATGCCGACGGCGAGCGGCGCTACATCATCGCTCCACGCAACCTGGAGGTGGGCGCCAGCCTGCTGTCCGGCGCCGAGGCCCCGATCCGCGCGGGCAACACGCTGCCCATCCGCAACATCCCCGTGGGCTCGACCATCCACTGCATCGAGCTCAAGCCCGGTGCCGGTGCGCAGATCGCGCGCTCGGCCGGTGCTTCGGCGACGCTGCTGGCGCGCGAAGGCACCTACGCCCAGGTGCGCATGCGCTCGGGGGAAGTGCGCAAGATCCACATCGAATGCCGCGCCACCATTGGCGAGGTGGCGAATGAGGAACACAGCCTGCGCCAACTCGGCAAGGCCGGTGTGAAGCGCTGGATGGGGATTCGTCCCACGGTTCGCGGCGTCGCCATGAACCCGGTGGACCATCCGCACGGCGGCGGCGAGGGCCGCACCGGCGAAGGCCGCCATGCGGTCGATCCCTGGGGCAACCTGACCAAGGGTTATCGCACCCGCAACAACAAGCGCACACAGACGATGATCGTGTCGCGTCGCAAGAAGTAAGGGGAACCGATGACTCGCTCTCTGAAAAAGGGTCCATTTGTCGACCATCACCTGCTGGCCAAGGTCGAAAAGGCCGTCGCCACCAAGGACAAGAAACCCGTCAAGACCTGGTCGCGCCGCTCCATGGTCCTGCCCGATTTCATCGGGCTGACCATCGCCGTGCACAACGGCAAGCAGCATGTGCCGGTCTACATCACCGACCAGATGGTGGGCCACAAGCTGGGTGAATTCGCCCTCACGCGCACCTTCAAGGGTCACCCCGCGGACAAGAAAGTCCAGAAGAAATGAGGAACGACCATGTCTGAAACACGTGCAGTCCTGCGCGGCGTCCGCCTGTCGGTCGACAAGGGCCGGCTGGTCGCCGACCTGATCCGCGGCAAGAAGGTGGACCAGGCGCTGAACATCCTGAACTTCACGCGCAAAAAAGCCGCGGGAATCGTCAGGAAGGTTCTGGAGTCGGCCATTGCCAACGCCGAACACAACGACGGTGCCGACATCGACGAACTGATGGTCAAGACCATCTACGTCGAGCAAGGCACCACCCTCAAGCGCTTCACCGCAAATGCCAAGGGCCGCGGCAACCGCATCAGCAAGCCCACGTGCCATGTGTACGTGACGGTGGGCAACTAAAGGATTCGGGGAAGACCATGGGACAGAAAATCCACCCTACCGGCTTTCGCCTGGCGGTCAGCCGCAACTGGTCCAGCCGCTGGTACGCCAGCGACCGCGAGTTTGCAGGCATGCTCGCCGAAGACATCAAGGTGCGCGAGTACCTCAAGACCAAGCTCAAGAACGCTGCGGTCTCGCGCATCCTCATCGAGCGCCCGGCAAAGAACGCGCGCATCACCATTTACTCGGCCCGCCCGGGTGTGGTGATCGGCAAGAAGGGCGAAGACATCGAGAACCTCAAAAAGGAACTCGCCGCACGCCTGCGCGTTCCCGTGGCGGTGAACATCGAGGAGGTGCGCAAGCCCGAAATCGACGCCAAGCTGGTCGCCGACAGCATCACGCAGCAGCTCGAAAAGCGCATCATGTTCCGCCGCGCCATGAAGCGCGCCATGCAGAACGCCATGCGCCTGGGGGCCCAGGGGATCAAGATCATGTCCTCCGGCCGGCTCAACGGGATCGAGATCGCGCGCTGCGAGTGGTACCGCGAGGGCCGCGTTCCGTTGCACACGCTGCGTGCGGACATCGACTACGGCACTTCCGAGGCCAAGACCACCTACGGCGTGATCGGCGTCAAGGTCTGGGTCTACAAGGGCGACACGCTGGGGCGCAACGACCTGCCCGCCGCGGAGAACCTGCGCTCCGACGAGGAGCGCCGGCCACGCGGTCCACGCCGTGATGGTCGCCCGGGGGGCGAGCGCCCGGGTGCCGGCCGGGGTGGCCCGCGCCGCCCGGCAGGCGGCCACGCTGCCGATGGCAGCGACAAGCCGGCCGAAGCCGCCGGCACCGACAACACCGCCGCCAAGCGCGTGCGCAAGGTCGCCGCGCCGGCTACGGCAGCGGACGGCAAAGGAGAATAAGCATGCTGCAACCTGCTCGCCGCAAATACCGCAAGGAGCAAAAAGGCCGCAACACGGGGGTCGCCACGCGGGGTTCGTCCGTCGCCTTCGGTGATTTCGGTTTGAAGTGCACCGACCGTGGTCGCCTCACGGCCCGCCAGATCGAGGCCGCGCGCCGCGCCATCTCGCGCCACGTGAAGCGTGGCGGCCGCATCTGGATCCGCGTGTTCCCGGACAAGCCCATCTCGACCAAGCCCGCCGAAGTGCGCATGGGCAACGGCAAGGGCAACCCCGAGTACTACGTGGCCGAGATCCAGCCCGGCAAGGTCGTTTTCGAGATCATCGGCGTCACCGAGGAACTGGCGCGTGAAGCGTTCCGCCTGGCTGCCGCCAAGCTGCCGCTGCGCACCACCTTCGTCAGCCGCCTGATCGGCGCCTAATAGTCAGGAGAACGAGCAATGAAGACGACCGAACTGCGCCAGAAAGACGCCGCCGCGATCGAGACCGAAATCAAGGCGCTGCAAAAGGCCCACTTCGGCCTGCGCATGCAAAAGGCGCTGCAGCAGCTGAGCAACACCAGCACGCTGCGCACCACGCGCCGCGACATCGCCCGCGCCAAGACCATTCTTGCGCAAAAGCAAAAACAAGCCGCCACCGCCAAGTAAGGAGCCCATATGACGGACGCCAAAAAATCCCTCAAGCGCAACCTGGTCGGCAAGGTGGTCAGCGACAAGCGCCAGAAGACGCTGACCGTGCTGGTCGAGCGCCGCGTCAAGCACGCGCTCTACGGCAAGATCGTCGCCAAGTCGAGCAAGTATCACGCGCACGACGAAAGGGGCGAGTACCACCTGGGCGACGTGATCGAAATCACCGAGAGCCGACCGCTGTCCCGGACGAAGAACTGGGTGGCCACCCGCCTGGTGCAAAAGGCCGGTCTGCTGTAAGCGGATCTGCCCGAGGGAAAAACCCCGGAACAACCAAGTCCTGCGCAAACGGCCCACAATGTGGGTCGTTTCATCTTGTGGGCCCCCGGAAGACCCACCCATTTACCCATTCCCCCGTTCCAAGGAGATGATGATGATCAAAGTCGGTGACACCCTGCCCGCAGTCACGCTGATGGAGTATTCGGAAGTCGAAGGCGAAGGCTGTAGCCTGGGCCCGAACCCCGTTCCCGTCGCATTGGCCGCGGCCGGCAAGACGATTGCCCTGTTTGCGCTGCCCGGCGCCTTCACCCCTACCTGTTCAGCCAAGCATGTTCCGGGCTATGTGGCCAAGGCCGCAGAGCTCCGGGCCGCCGGTGCCGATGAAATCTGGTGCCTGAGCGTGAACGACGCCTTCGTGATGGGCGCCTGGGCGCGCGAGCAGGGGACCACCGGCAAGCTGCGCATGCTCGCCGATGGCGACGCCGAATTCGCCCGCGCCACCGGCCTGACGCTGGACCTCAGCGGCAAGGGC
>NZ_AFAL01000397.1 GCF_000193225.1 Verminephrobacter aporrectodeae subsp. tuberculatae At4
CCATGCCACCGGGCAAACCCGCCAAGCGGCGCCATCCGCGCAGACGCCCCCGGCGCGCGCGCGACCCGCCCCCTGCGCACCGCGTAACGCCCACGCGAGCGCACCCAAGCCGACCGCCAACCCCCGCGCATGCGGCGCGCCGACGGGCCAACACCAAACCGCCAAAGACCGCAACGAAACAGGCGAGCGCAGCGCAGGACGCGGCGCGCATGGGCCGAGGCGACGGACTTGAACTTTGACAGACCCGGGGCGCGCGGCGCCACCCCCCGCCCGCCCGGACAGCCCCCGGAAAAGGGGAAACGAAGCAACATGGCCCCCGCGCCATGCCACCGGGCAAACCGCGCCAAGCGGCGAACCCACACACAAACCAAGGAGCACCGAAATGAGCAAGAAACTGAACCGCTGGCGTCTATGGATCATGTGGATAGCCGCCATCGCCGTCGTAGGCTGGTACTGGCTAAGCGACCCCGACGGCGGCACGGAAACCCTTATGCGCCTGCAATGGCTCGCCTGGCTCTGCGTAGCCGCAGGCCCGGTATACCTGCTGCGCCGCGCCTTCCACGACGAAGCACGCTCAGCCGAAGCCTACCGCCGAGCGCTGGACAACCCGATCGGCGCCGGACTGGTATTCCTCGGCCTGGCACTACTCACCGGCATGCTCTTCCTGGCCTTTGCCAGCCGAGCCGCAGCCGGCCAAGCACCGCCCGCAGCGGAAAAACACCCGCCAGCGCAAACGGCAGAACAGACCCCACAGCGCCCAGAAGGCCCATAAAGCCCCAGACCAGCGAAAACAGCAGCCAAGACAAACACCGACGCTGTAACAGCGGTTCCGCTACGATGGCACCCGACACCGCAGCGAACCGGAATCGAAATCGGAATCGGAATCGAATACGACCTGGGCCAACGCAACCGGCAGGCCGACCGGCCGCCAAAGACCGAAACAAGCAGACAAACCCGGCGCAAGACCGGGCGGCGCGCGAAGCCAGGACCCCAAGAACCGGGCCCCGCGCGGAAAAAAGAAACCAAACCACGGCGCAAGCCGAAAAACCCATCGCCCAAAGCGAACCCGGAAACTGACGTGGACCTGACCGAAAGCACAGCGCAACACACCGCCGCCGCCCTGGAGAGGCAATACCGCATGCACCGCATCGCCTGCGAACTCTTCACAGCCGAGCACAGCCTGCAAAACCACCCCGGCGCAGACATCCTCACAGGCACCCGGGGCAGCGACACACTCGACATCGCCAACACCCACGGCGTACAAGCCGGCGCCGACTACCTGCTCAGCGACACAGGCAAAACCAGCCTGGTACACATCGCCGCGATCGAAACGCCAACACGCGTACGCCTGGCCGCCAAACTCACACGCAACTGGGACGCCAGCGCCCGGCTAAGCGGCAGCACACTCAGCGCACGCGCCCAGGGCGGCGCGCACGCAGCCATAGGCGCGCAATGGATCTCCCGGAGCATCGAACTCGGCGCAGACGGCGCAGTACGCGCCGTCATCATCCGCCGCAGCCAAAACACCGGCGAAGCCCGCCTGTACACACGCAACGCCAACACCCGGAACTGGACCGAACGCCCCTGGACACAGCGGCGCACCGCAGACGCAGCCGCAGGCCTGGCCGACTACGAATACCCCATCGCGACAAACGCAGACGGCCCACTGCGCCTGATCATCGAAGGCGAAGCCATGGACATCCGGCACATCATCGCCCTGAACAGCGGCACCGGCCTGGGCGGAGACAGCAACCCACGCCTGCGCCCGCAAGCACCCAGAATCAGCCACCCGGCCGACGGCGCCAACAACATCATGGAAACCCCCACACTCAGCGCCAGCGACTACCAAAGCCCGACAGGCAAACCCTTCGCCACAGCACAATTCCAAATCAGCGACAGCGAACACTTCGCGCAAACACAGCACGACACGGAAAAAACCGCCCTGAGCGACCCCGTCCCCGCCGGCACACTCGCAGCCGGCACCACCTACTACCTGCGCTGCCGCGTCAAAGACACAAGCGGCGCGGTATCGGACTGGTCCGCAGCAAGCCGCTTCACAACCGCCGCGCACTACCGCTACATAAACACCCCCTGCATCACCGCACCGGCAAACGGCCAAAGCGCAATCGCAGAACAACCCACATTCCAAACCAGCGCCTTCGCCGTCACCGGAGGCCAAGACACACACGCCTACAGCGAATGGCAAATCCGCCTGGCGCGCAGCAACAACATACTCTTCGGCGCAAGCAGCATCCACACCCACTACACCATCCCGGCGAAACACCTGAACGACGGACAAACCCAATACACAGTGCGCGTACGCCACATCGGCAACACACTCGGCGCATCCGAATGGTCCGGCGAAACCCACTTCAAAACCCGGCAACACTTCGGCCCAAGCCAAACCACCACCATCGCCACAGCCACCCGCAGCGACAACGACATCCGACCGCCACCCCCTATGCGGACACGACGAACACGCTAAACCGCCACCGGCAAAACGCCGAAAAAAGAAAACAAGCCGCGCCCCAAAACGCGGCTTTTTTTTCGAGACCAAAACAGAGAGAAAGAAATGAGCAAAAACCGCAAGCACACACAGCCACAGGACAAACGCCCAAGCCCCATCGCCACCGGGAGCCAGGGCGGACCGAACGCCCCCGAAAGCGGCAGACAAGCCCCCATGCACCCGCACAGACTCCCCACCGCAGGACGGAAACACCGGGGCCCGGCGCTACTCAGCGGCCTACTCCTGCTCAGCCTGGCCAACCAAAACACAGCCAGTGAACTACCACCCGGAGCAAAAAAACACCTGCCGACACTCGCCGCAGAACAAGCCGCACACTGGCCGCAAGCCCCACTGCGCTCAGCGCTCGCGGCACAAATCGAACAAGAAACCTGCCCCAGCCTGAAATCGGCAAAATGCTGGAACCCCCGCACCGAACTGAAAACCGCACGCGAATACGGCTTCGGCCTGGGACAACTGACCATCACGGCAAAATTCGACAACTTCGCGCAAGCACGCAAACTGCACACAAGCCTGCGCGACTGGAAATTTGAAAACCGATTTGACGCCCAACGCCAACTCCGCACCATGATCCTCATGGACCGCGCCGCATACAACCGACTCACAGCCATAGACGCACAACAAGAACGACTGGCAATGACCCTCGCGGCATACAACGGCGGCCTGGCCGGCGTACAACAAGACAGACGACTATGCGCACAGACAACGCACTGCGACCCCAAGCGCTGGTTCGGCCACGTGGAACGACACAGCCTGAAAGCCAAAACCAGGACAGCAGGCTACGGAAAATCCTTCTTCGAAATCAACCGGGAATACGTACGCGCCATCCTGCACGAACGCCGAAAACGCTACAGCGCATACTTCGGAGAGGCATGACATGAGAATCCCCACAAGCTACCGCCTGCTCCTGCTGACCCTGCTGGCAGCCGCCCTATACGGCCTGGGATGGAAACAAGGAACGCAACACACCCAAGAGCAATGGGACAGGGAAACAAAACAACAAGCCCTGCAAGCCGCGACCGAAGAGAAAAAGCAAGCCCAAGCCACAGTCCAAGTAGTCAGCAAATACGCAGACCGCATAAAAACCGTGCGCCAAGAAGGCGCAAACATCAGCAAGGAAATAAGCCAACATGTACCAACCCAAGCCGACGCTGCCTGCACTGTGCCTCATGGCTTTGTGCGGGTGCACGACCGCGCCGCCCAAGGCAACGCGCATGCCGAGCCCACCGGAGATCCTGATGCGGCCCCCGCAGGCATTGCACTGTCTACCGTCGCCGAAACAGTCGTCGAAAACTACACCAGCTGCCGAGAAAACGCGGAACAACTGAGCGCGCTGCAAGGCTGGATACACGCGATGCAAGAACCCGCGAGCGAAAGCGGGCCCGAACAAGGGCCCGCCGCAGCCGGCAAGACGCCGGACGGCCTATTTTCTGAGTATTGAAGAAAGCCAATGTCCACCGAACCCGAACAACGCCAACGAGCCAAAAACATGGTGCTGCTGCACCGCGAAGACTGCGACGAACTGCTGGAACAAGCGGCCGAGCGGGGAGCGAAACGCTGCCTGGAGCAACTCGGACTGGAAAACGGCCACGCCGCGCGCGACATCAGCGAACTGCGCAGCCTGCTGGAAGCCTGGCGCGACGCCCGGCGCACGGCCTGGCAAACGGCAGTCAAGCTGGCCACCAGCTGCCTGCTGGCCGCACTGCTCGTGGGAGTAGCGATCAAGCTCAAACTGCTGGGCGGCGGCCCATGACGCACAACAAACAGTGCCCCGTGCACCAAAAACCGAAACGCATCCCCCAAGTCCCCCCCGAAAAAAGCCAAAAACCCAGCAAACATGCGGCAATCCGACCCCGGCTCGGGGCACCAGACAGTTGTTGGGATTTCCGCTGAAACGGGCTCAAGGCATTCTGGGCATGCCGCCGCCCATTTTCTTCATCATCTTCATCAGGCCGCCGCCCTTCATCTGCTTCATCAGGCCCTGCATTTGCTCGAACTCCTTGAGCAGGCGGTTGACCTCTTGCACCTGCACACCCGCGCCATGGGCGATGCGCTTCTTGCGCGTGGCTTTGATGAGTTCGGGTTTGCGGCGCTCCAGCGGGGTCATGCTCTGGATGATTCCCTCCTTGCGCCGCATGTCTTTCTCCGCCCGGTCCATGTCCATGGCGCCCGCCTTGGCGCTGAGTTGGGACGGGAGCTTGTCCATCAAGCTCGAGAGCCCGCCCAGTTGCTTCATCTGCTGAATCTGCGCCAGAAAGTCCGTCAGGTCGAAGCCGTCGCCCCTCTTGAGTTTGGCGGCGAACTTTTGCGCGGCCTCCTGGTCAACGCCGGCGGTGACCTGCTCGACCAGCGCCACGATGTCGCCCATGCCGAGAATGCGGCCCGCGTGGCGCTCGGCGTCGAATACCTCCAGGCCGTCGAGCCTTTCAGACACCCCGGCGAACTTGATGGGCGCGCCCGTGATTTGGCGCACCGACAGCGCCGCGCCGCCGCGCGCGTCGCCGTCGAGCTTGGTCAGCACGATGCCGGTCAGGGGCAGCGCCTCCTTGAACGCCCGCGCGGTGTTGATCGCGTCCTGGCCCTGCATGGCGTCGACCACGAACAGGGTTTCGACGGGGTTGAGCGCCGCGTGCAGGTCCCTGATTTCCTGCATCAGGACCTCGTCGATGGCCAGGCGCCCGGCTGTGTCGACGAGCAGCACGTCCATGTAGTGTTTCTTCGCGTAGTCCAGCGCGGCGCGGGCGATGTCCAGCGGTTTCTGCTCCGGGGTGCTCGGGAACCATTCGGCGCCGGCCTGCTGCGTCACCGTTTTGAGCTGCTCGATGGCCGCCGGGCGGTACACGTCGCCGGACACCGTCAACACCTTCTTCTTGCGCTTTTCCACCAAGTGTTTTGCGAGTTTCGCCGTGGTCGTGGTCTTGCCGGCGCCCTGCAGGCCGGCCATCAGGATGACGGCGGGTGGCTGCGCCGCGAGGTTGATGTCGGCCACGCCCGCGCCCATGGTCGCGACCAGTTCGCGGTTGACGATTCCCACCAGCGCCTGACCGGGTTTGAGTGAGCCCAGCACCTCCTGGCCCTGCGCCTTTTCCTTCACGCGCGCGATGAAATCGCGCACCACGGGCAGGGCCACGTCGGCTTCGAGCAGGGCCATGCGCACCTCGCGCAGCATGTCCTGCACGTTGGCTTCGGTGATGCGGGCCTGGCCGCGCATTTGCTTGACGAGGCGCGTGAGTTTGTCGGTAAGGGCGGAGGCCATGGGAGAAATTCCGGTGTTGTGCGCGCGGCGCTGGTGCTGGCGGTGCGGCGAAAGTGATACGCGGGGCGCGCCGCGCGGGGACGCGCTACCCGCAGGTTGCCCTAAACTGTGACCCATGATCTTACCCGGCGCTTCCCCCGTCAGCTGGCTGCTGGTCCTGGCTGCGACCGTGGCGTATGCCGTGCCCGCTGCTGCGGCCTCGCGCCTGGGGGCGGTGGCCGCGCGCAATGCGTTGTCTGCGGCCTGGATGCTCCACGGCGCTGTGCTGGTGTGGGGTCTGGCGGGCGATCCCCCGCGCTTTGGCTTTGCGCCGGCCTTGTCGATGACGGCCTGGCTGGTGCTCACGGTGTACGCGGTGGAGCGGCAGCTGTTCCCGCAAATGCAGGCGCGCTGGGTGTTGGCGGCATTGGGTGCGGTGGCCATCGTGCTGGCCGTGCTTTTTCCGGGGCAGCCCCTGCACGTGAGCGCTTCGCCCTGGCTGCCCCTGCATCTGGCGCTGGGCCTGGCCTGCTATGGTTTGTTCGCGGCCGCTGTGGTGCACGCTTGGCTCATGACCCGTGCGGAGCACCATATCCGCCAGGCCGAGGATCCGCATAGCGGCATTCCCCTGCTGACGCTTGAGCGGCTGACCTTTCGTTTCGTGACCGCGGGCTTCGTCCTGCTGACGGCCACGCTGCTCGCCGGCTGGCTGTTCGGCGACACCCTGTACGGCCGTGCCTGGCGCTGGGACCACAAGGCCGTTTTCTCGCTGCTCTCCTGGCTGGCGTTTGCCGCGCTGCTGTTGGGCCGTGCGCGCTTTGGCTGGCGTGGCCGCAGTGCCGTGCGCGTGCTGTACGCGGGCTCAGCGCTGCTGCTGCTCGCGTATGTGGGCTCGCGCTTCGTGTTGGAAGTCGTTCTGGGGCGCAGTGCATGAAATACCTGGTCCTGCTGCTGGTTCTGCTGCTGGGCATCGGAACCTGGCGCAGCCGCCGCGCAGCGCAGGGATCCGCGCCCCCGCCGCGCGCGTCGGCCCAGGACATGCCCGCTTGCGCGCACTGCGGTGTGCACATTCCCCAGGCAGAGGCCTGGACGCTTGGTAATCAGGCTTACTGCTGCGCGGAGCACCGGCAACTCGGCCCGGGCTGAATCCCCATGCACACCCAGCCTGCAGGCAGCTTTCTGCCCCCGGTGAATCCAGCGTTCGTGCGCCTTTGGCGCGGGTTTCTGACCGGTCGCGTGATGGTCGCGCTGGCGCTGCTGGGCCTGCAGGGCACCGGGCAGATCATCTACAAAAGCGCCGAGCCTGCGCTGCTTGCCGTGTGCGTGGGGTATCTGGCGGCCACCGTGGTGCTGAGCGTGCTGGCCAGGCACGACCCTCCGGCGCCGTACACCGGAGCGCAATGGGTGCCGTCCATCGGCGTTGACCTGGTGGCCATTACGGCGCTGCAGTTGCTGCACGTCGGCAACATCGACTACACGCCCCTGTTCGGTCTGCCGATCCTGATGGCCGCCGCGCTGGGCACGCTCACGCTGGCGCTGGGCACCGCGGCGGGCGTGACCCTGTTGCTGCTTGCCTGGGCCGGGTGGACGAGCACATACCAGACGACGGACGACGACACGCAGCGCTACCTGCAGGGCGCGCTCACCGGAACGGGCTACTTCATCGTCAGCTACCTCGTGCACCAGCTGGCGTCCCGGCTGGCGCGCGAGCAGAAAGTCGCGCAGCAAAGCCGGATCGCCGCCCACGTGCAGGCCCAGGTCAGCGCCCTCGTCATCCAGAACCTGAGCGACGGGGTGCTCGTGGTCGATGAAAGCGACACCGTGCACATCGCGAATCCGGCCGGACTGCAACTGCTCGGCCGTGTTCCCGTACCGCAGCCGCCCTTCAGCCTGGCGCGCGAAGCGCCCTGGCAACCGCTGGTCACCCTGGCCCGGCATACCTTCTGGCAGGAGAGGCCGCAGACCGCGGACGCGAACCTGCTGCATCCCGGCCAAAGCCCCGCCGGCCTGCACGTGCGCACCTGGTTGACCTCCACGCGCGAAGCCGCGCGCCAGACGCACACCGAGCGGCTGTGCGTGATGTTCCTGCACGACCTGCACGAGATGGAAGCGCGCCTGCGCACCGAAAAGCTCGCGGCGATGGGACGCATGTCCGCCGCCGTGGCGCACGAGATCCGCAACCCCCTGGCGGCCATCGTTCAGGCGAATGCCCTGCTCGAAGAGGATTTGCACGACTTGGCGCACAAGCGGCTCACGCACATGGTGCGGCAAAACGCCGACCGGCTGGCGCGCATTGCCGAAGACGTGCTCGACATTGCCCGCGACCAGCACCCGACGAGCCATGCACCGGAGCCGACCATCCCCCTGGACGAGAGCATTGCCCAGATATGGAGCGACTGGCAGACGCAGGACCCGATGCGCCGCCGCGCGGTGCTCATGCTCGGCGCAGACGCGGCGCAGGTGGAGTTCGACGCGGAGCACCTGCGCCGGGTGCTGGTGAATCTGCTGGACAACGCGCTGCGCTACGTCGGGCATGAGCCCGATTCGCTCGCGGTCATCACGCATGCATCCCCCACGGGCCAGGTCAGCCTGCAGGTCTGGAGCGACGGCGCGCCCATGGACAAATCCGTGCAACGCCATCTGTTCGAGCCCTTCTTTTCCTCGGAGAGCCGCTCCAGCGGTCTGGGTCTTTATATTTGCCGCGAGCTGTGCCAGCGCCACGGGGCCTTCATCAGCTGCCAACGGTTCAGCCGCACCACC
>NZ_AFAL01000396.1 GCF_000193225.1 Verminephrobacter aporrectodeae subsp. tuberculatae At4
GTCGAGCAGGCGCTGCCAAGCCGCTGGCTCCTGCACGGCGGCTGCGGTTTTCAGGGAGCGCGTGTTCATGCCGGACGGACCCGGGGATCGACCCGGAAATACAGCAGATCCACGGCGGCGTTGATGCCCACGAAGAGCAGCGCGATGAGCATCAGGTACGCGGCGATCACCGGGATGTCGCTGAAGGTGATGGCCTGGATGATCAACAGCCCCATGCCGGGCCACTGGAAGACGGTCTCGGTGATGATGGAGAACGCGATCAGCGCGCCGAGTTGCAGGCCGGCCACGGTGATCACCGGGATCAGCGTGTTCTTCAGCGCATGGTGGAAGTGGATGGAGCGCTCGGCAATGCCGCGGGCGCGGGCGAACTTGATGTAGTCGGTGCGCAGCACTTCGAGCATTTCGGAGCGCACCAGGCGCATGAAGAGCGTCAGCTGGAACAGCGCCAGCGTGATCGACGGCATGACCAGCGACTTCCAGCCGCTGAGCGTCAGCAGGCCGGTGCTCCAGGGGCCCCACTGCACCACGTCGCCGCGGCCGGAGGCCGGCAGCCAGTTGAGCTCGACCGAGAAGACCAGGATCAGGAGGATTCCCGTGAGAAACGAGGGCATCGAAATGCCGATCAGCGAGACCAGCTGCATGAGCTGCGCGATCCGGGAGTCGCGCCGGATGGCGGCGTACACGCCCATCGGGATACCCGCACCCAGGGCCAGCGCTGCCGCGCAGAAGCTGAGTTCGAGCGTTGCCGGAACCCGCGACCAGAGCAGTTGCCCCACGGGCTCCAGGTTGCGGTAGGAGACGCCGAACTCGCCGCGCACGGCCAGCCCGAGGTACTTGTAAAAGCGCACGAGGAGCGGCTGGTCCAGTCCGAGCGAGGTCCGCAGCGCCTCCTTTTGCGCGACCGTGGCGCTCTCGCCCAACAGGTTGTTCACCGGGTCACCGATGTAGCTGAACAGCAAAAAGGAGGTAAAGGACACCCCGAGCATCACCAGCAAGCCATTCCAGGCGCGGATCGACAGGAAGCGGAGCATCGGGAGGGGCCCTCACCCGGGGACGCTGACCAGCCAGAGGCGCAACTGGTTGTCCGGCCCCTGCCGGAGATCGACGCCCTTGCGCGCGGCCCAGGTGACGGGCTGCTGGTGCAGCGGCAGGTAGGCGAAATCGTTGCGCGCGATCGCGACGACCTCGGCGATCAGCGCACTGCGCCGGGTGCTGTCGAGTTCGGTGGCGATCTTGGGCAGCAGGGCGTCGAGCGCGGGGTTGGAGTAGCGGCCCGCGTTCAGGCCACCCTGCGTGTCCGAGCGGGTGGCGAGCGTGTCGAACAGCTGCGCGTAGGCGTCGGCCATGGGCAGGCCGGCGTGGCCGATCATGTAGAGCGACACGTCCATGGTGTTCAGGCGCACGTGAAACTTGCTCATGGGCTCGAGCTGCGGAGTCACCCTGATGCCCACGCGGCCGAGCATCGAGACGATGGCCAGGCAGATCTGCTCGTCGTACACGTAGCGGTTGTTCGGGCATTGCATGCCGACGGCAAAGCCCTCGGGGTAGCCGGCTTCGGCCAGCAGCTTCTTTGCCGCTTCGGCATGAAAGGGCAGCAGGCGGGTGTTCAACTCCCTGGGCGCTCCATTCAGCAGGGGCGACAGAATCATTCCTGCGGGCCAGGACTGGCCGCGCATCACCGAACGCTTGATGGCTTCGACGTCGATCGCCTGGTACAGCGCCTTGCGCACGCGCAGGTCCTTGAACGGGTTCCGGCCCTTGACGCCGGAGTAGAGCAATTCGTCGCGGAACTGGTCCATGCCGAGGAAGATGGTGCGCAGCTCGGGCCCCTGCACCACGGTGAACGCGCCCGAACTGCTGATGCGCTGCGTATCCTGCAGCGGCACGCTGACGCTCGCGTCCAGCGCGCCCGACAGCAGCGACGAGGTGCGGGTGGCGTCGGACTGTATCGGCGTGAAGACGACTTCGCTCAGGTTGTGCCCGGGCTTGTCCCACCAGTCGGGGTTGGCGACGAGCACGGTCCTGACGTCCACCGCGCGCGACTTCAGCATGAAGGGGCCGGTGCCGTTGGTGCTGCGGTTGGCGTGGTTTTCCTTTTTCTGCTTCAGGTCGCTGGCCTGCGTGGCCTTGTTCTTTTCGCACCAGGAGCGGCTCATGATCACGAGGTTCAGGAGTTCGTTGAGCAGCAGCGGGAAGGGCGCGCGGGTCTCGACGTCCACGGTGAAGGCATCGACTTTGCGCACGTCCTTCACGTCGCCCAGATTCATCTTGGCGATGGAGCCGGGCGTCATGACGCGCTGCCAGCTGAACACCACGTCGTCGGCCGTCATGGCTTCGCCGTTGTGGAACTTCACGCCGCGGCGCAGCTTGAAGCGCCACAGGGTCGGGGACAGCGCGCTCCAGGAATCGGCCAGCGCAGGCTCAATCTGAACCTTGTCGTTGAAACGCACCAGCCCTTCGTATATGTTGCCCATAAAGGCATTGGTGAACGTGTTGTTCGTCGAATACGGGTCCATGGACAGCGCGTCGGACGATGCGCTCCAGGTGAATGTCCGTGCCTGCAGGCCGCCGACGCTGAGCAACAGCGCGGCGCCAAACGCCATCAGGTGTTTTTTCATGGGGGGCTCCTGGGCCGGGAATCGGGGCCTGCGTTGCGCCGGTTCGCGGCCGGCGCTGACCTTGCGGCCGATGTTAAAAAGTGTAATTCCCGGCTTGCGCGTTTTACCCAGGGGTTTTCCCTAGGTGGTCAGGTGCAGCCAAGTCGCCGTGCCCGGTGGGGCGACCCGGCCGCCGAAGTGGCTACTACATGGCTCCGCGCAGCGCCTGCGCGGCGCGCGCCAGCGCGGTGATGCGCGCCCAGTCGCCAGAGCGCACGGCATCGGCGGGCGTGAGCCAGGAGCCGCCCACGCAGCGCACATTGGGCAGCGCCAGATAGTCGGGCGCCGTGGCCGGGCCAATGCCGCCGGTGGGGCAGAAGCTGACCTGGCCAAACGGGCTGACCCAGGACTTGAGCAAGGGGATTCCGCCTGCCGCCTCGGCGGGGAAGAGCTTGAGGAATGAGAACCCGTCGGACAGCGCGGCCATGATCTCGCTCGACGTGGCCACGCCGGGCAGCAGCGGCAGCTTCAGCGCCTTGCACGCGTCGCCCACCTGCTGCGTATAGCCCGGGCTCACGGCAAAACGAGCGCCGGCCGCGCTCGCGCGGCGGGCATCGTCGGCGTCGAGCACCGTGCCCACGCCGACCACGGCTTGCGGCAATTGGCGCGCAATGGCTTCGATCGCGGGCAGTCCCGCGGCCGTGCGCAGCGTCACCTCGAGCACCTGTACGCCGCCGGCGAGCAGCGCCTCGGCGAGCGGCAGCGCGTCGTGCACGTGCTCGATCACGATGACGGGAATTACCGGGCCATGGCTGGCGATGTCCAGCGGGGTGGCAGGGGTCACAGCCATGTGCAGGCTCCTTGTTCGGCGCCGCCCGCATGGCGGCGCATGTTGTGGAAGAGTTCGCGGCCAAAGCCGGTGAGCGCAGGCGGCGGGCCGGCGCAGGGGGTGCGCGCGGACCATTCGGCCTCATCGACGAGCACGTCCAGCGTCCCCGCGACGGCGTCCACGCGCACCACGTCGCCGTCGCGCAGCAGCGCGAGCGCGCCGCCGGCCAGCGCCTCGGGCGTGACGTGGATCGCCGCGGGCACCTTGCCCGAGGCGCCGCTCATGCGCCCGTCGGTCACGAGCGCGACCTGAAAACCCTGGTTCTGCAACACGCCCAGCGGCGGCGTGAGCTTGTGCAACTCGGGCATGCCGTTCGCCTGCGGGCCCTGAAAGCGCACCACGGCCACCATGTCCTGCCGCAGTTCCCCGGCGTTGAACGCGGCGAGCAGCGCCTCCTGCGAATCGAAGACGCGCGCCGGCGCCTGGACCACGTGGCGCTCCTCGGGAACGGCCGAGACCTTGATCACCGCGCGCCCCAGCCGGCCCTGCAGCAGGCGCAGCCCGCCCGTGGCCGAGAACGGCCGGCGCACGGGGCGCAGCACGCTGTCGTCCCCCGGCACCGCAGGCGCGCCCTGCGCACCCGCGGCAATGCCGCCGGCGTTCACGCTCAGCACGTCGGCGTGCATGAGGCCGTTGTCCAGCAATTCGCGCAGCACCCACGCCGGGCCGCCCGCGGCCTGGAACTGGTTCACGTCGGCCTCGCCATTGGGATACACGCGGGCGAGCAGCGGCACGGCGCCGGAGAGTTCGTCAAAGTCCGACCAGTCGATGAGCACGCCCGCGCTGCGCGCGATCGCCACCCAGTGGATCAGGTGATTCGTCGATCCGCCCGTGGCCAGCAGCGCCGCCATGGCGTTGACGATGCAGCGCGCGTCCACCAGCCGCCCGATGGGCGTGAAGCGCGGGCCGCGCGCACCGATGTCGAGCACGGTGCGCAGCGCCGCGCGGCTGAATTCCTCGCGCGCAGCGCTGCCGGGCGGCGCAAACGCCGCGCCCGGAACGTGCAGGCCCATGGCTTCGAGCAGCATCTGGTTGCTGTTCGCCGTGCCGTAGAAGGTGCAGGTGCCGGGGCCGTGGTACGCGGCCGATTCGGCCCGGAACAACTCGTCGCGCCCCACCAGGCCCTGCGCGTACTGCTCGCGCACCTTGGACTTGTCCCGGTTCGACAGGCCCGTCCCCATGGGGCCGGCAGGAACGAAAACGCAGGGCAGGTGGCCGTAGTGCAGCGCGCCGATGAGCAGGCCGGGGACGATCTTGTCGCATACGCCCAGCAGCAGCACGCCGTCGAACACGTCGTGCGACAGCGCCACCGCAGTCGCCATGGCGATGGTGTCGCGCGAGAACAGCGACAGTTCCATTGCGGGCGTTCCCTGCGTGATTCCGTCGCACATGGCAGGAACGCCCCCGGCCACCTGCACGCTGACTTGCAGCCGGGCGGCCTCGTCGCGCAGCAGCGCGGGGTAGCCCTGGTACGGTTGGTGCGCCGACAGCATGTCGTTGTACGCCGTGACCACGCCGATGTTCGGCCCCTTCTCGGCCACGACCCGGAACTTGTCCGCACCGGGCAGCGCGGCGTAGGCGTGGGCCAGGTTCGCGCAGCCCATGCGCTCTTGCGCGGGCTTGCGCCGGAGCATGGCGTCAACGCCCGCGAGGTATGCGGCGCGGCTGTCTGCGCTGCGCCGGGTGATGCGCTGCGTGACGCGCGCGAGGACTGGATGCAGGGGATTCTCCATCGCTGGTTTGGGCCGGAGGGCCGACTGGACTGGGGCCTAGAATGTAATTCGATAACCTGTTTGCTTCAAGCCATGACCCTGCAAGCCCTGCCGCTGCCACCTTCCGAACTCGGCGAGTCGCCGTTCTGGCACCCCCTCGAGAAACGCCTTTACTGGTGCGACATCCAAGGGTTTGCAGTGAACGCCTGGGAACCCGCGACGGACCGGCGCTGGCAGTGGAAGATGCCCAGCGAACCCGGCTGCTGCGCGCCCGCATCGGACGCCCGGCTTGTAATCGGGTTACGTGATGGTTTCCACCTTCTGCACACGCTGACGGGTGCGCTCGACTGCCTGGCCCGGCTGCCTGCCGAGCGGCACGACACCCGGCAGTTGCGCCTGAACGATGGTCGCTGCGACACCGCGGGCCGATTCTGGGCGGGTTCGGTGATCACGCCGCGCAGCGCGCCCGATGCGGCGCTGTGGCGGCTGGAGGCAGGGGCTGGCGGCTACCGCCTGGATTACATGGCGGGCGATAACTTCACGGCCAACGGCCTGGCGTTCAGCCCCGACGAGCGCTTTCTGTATTGGGCGAACACGCCCGAGCACCGCATCGACCGCTTTGACTTCGATGCGGCCAGCGGAAGCATCAGCGGGCGCCAGCCCTGGGCCCGCTTTCCCCGCAAGGAGCCCGGCGAACCCTACGGCGGCCGCCCCGACGGCGCGGCGGTGGACGTGGACGGCAACTACTGGGTGGCCATGTACGAGGGCGCCTGCGTGCTGCAGTTCTCGCCCGCCGGCGCATTGCTGCAGCGCATCGCCACGCCCGTGCAATGCCCCACCATGGTCTGCTTTGGCGGGGACGATGGGCGCACGCTGTACATCACCTCGGCGCGTGCGGGGCGACCGCAGCAAGAGCAGGACGCAGCCATTCCCGCAGGCTCGCTGTTTGGCACCCGGGTGGCGATAGCCGGGCTGCCGGTGAATTTTTTCAAGCCCTGACGCCGACCGGGAGCGCAGGCGAAACGCACGGACCATCGATCCATGAACGGGCAAATTCCATGACGCAGCACGTACAAACGCTGACCCTCGCGCAAGCCTGCGGGCGGCTTCAGCTATTTCTCTCCCGCAGTTCCAGAACGATCCTGGGCATCGTCGGACCTCCGGGGGCAGGCAAGTCAACGGTTTCGCTGCGCCTGCACGCCCTGTACCCCCAGCAGTCGCAGATCGTGCCGATGGATGGGTATCACTTGGCGAACAAGGAGTTGGATCGCCTGGGGCGTGCCGGGCGCAAGGGCGCACCGGACACTTTTGATGGCCATGGCTACCGGTCGCTGCTCGAGCGCTTGCGCAAACAAGGGGACGACGAGCTCATCTACGCCCCTGAATTTCGCCGGGAAATCGAGGAGCCCATCGCCGGGGCCATTCCCATCTTCCCCCATGCCAAACTGCTCATCGCGGAGGGCAACTACCTGGCGCTGGAGCAAGGCGGCTGGGGCCACGTGGCGGCCTTGCTCGACGAACTGTGGTACGTGGAAGTCGATCCTGCCCTGCGGCTGCAGCGTTTGCTCGCCCGGCATATGCAGTTTGGCCGCTCCCGACAGGCCGCAGAGGATTGGGTAAGAGATATCGACGAACCCAACGCCCGACTCATAGAGTCCACGCTGGCGCGCGCGCACTTCAAAGTGCGTGAGGAATGATCGGGCGCATTGGAATGGCAGCGCGGGGGCTTGCGTAACGCATCTGTCATCGTGGCTCCATACCATCGATCGCACCCCGTTCGAACTTTGGAGAATCCATGAGCAGCCAGCCCCACGACAGCGGCATCCCCAACCACCTGGATGAAGACGAGATCAGCAACCAGTCCAGCAACCCCCATATCCAGGAAATCGTGGCTGCGCGCATGAGCCGCCGCGGCGTCCTCAAGGGAGGGATTTCCGTCACCACGGCAACGCTGTTCGGCAGTCTTGGCCTGAGCGCATGCAGTGGTGGCGGCGATGGTGGTGGCGGCAATGGCGGGACCGCTGGCGGCGGCGCTCCCGGTGGGGATGCGGCCCCCACCCCTACCCCCACCCTCCGGTTCGAGGCCGTCCCCAAGAACAAGAATGACTTGGTCAGCATCGCTTCCGGCTATCGGGTCAGCATCCTCCACGCCCTGGGGGATCCCCTGCAGTCGGGCGACGCGGCCTGGGCCGACGATGGGTCGGAGACGCCCGATTCGTACAACCGGCGCATCGGCGACGGCCACGATGGCATGCACTACTTCGGGCTGTCGAATGCCGGCGCCTGGCAGGCGGACCGCTCTGACCGCGGCCTGCTGTGCGTGAACCACGAATACGTGGTGGGGCCCCACTGCCTGCACCCGAATGGCCGCACGGCCGGCAGCGTGCGCGTTGCCGCCGAAGTCGACAAGGAGATTGCCGCGCATGGGGTGAGTGTCTGCGAAGTCAAACGCGGCGCCGACATGAGCCTGTCCATGGTGCGCGACTCCCCGTTCAACCGCCGCATCACCTCCGCCACCCTGATGGATTTCTCCGGTCCGGCCAAGGGCTCGAACCTGCTCCGGACCAAGCAGTCGCCCACTGGCACCACGACGCGCGGAACGAACAACAACTGCGCCAACGGCTACACGCCCTGGGGCACGTATCTGACCTGCGAAGAGAACTACCTGAACGTGATTGGCCGGGCCGCCGACGACGACGCGGAGCGCAGCGCCAAGGAGGTCACCGCCCTGAACCGCAGCGGCCTGCCCCAGAACCGCAAGAGCCCCTACCTGTGGGACACCCCCGGCAGCAGCGACGACTACGCCCGCTGGAACGCCTCGGTCACCGGTGCCAGCGCCGAGGCGGACTTTCGCAACACCGCGAACAACTTCGGCTGGATCGTGGAAATCGACCCCTTCAGCCCCAGCTCGAATCCGGTCAAGCGCACGGCGCTCGG
The DNA here is from genome assembly GCF_000193225.1 of Verminephrobacter aporrectodeae subsp. tuberculatae At4. GTDB lineage: Bacteria > Pseudomonadota > Gammaproteobacteria > Burkholderiales > Burkholderiaceae_C > Acidovorax > Acidovorax aporrectodeae. Next base: position 8,136 of record NZ_AFAL01000396.1, read on the forward strand.
TCGCTTCAACCACGAGGGCTGCTGGCCCTGCAAGGCGGTCGCAGGCAGACCGGTGGTCTTCTATATGGGCGATGACGGCGGCAGCGAGTACATCTACAAGTTCGTCTCCAAGGCGAACTGGGATCCGGCCGACGTCGGCAAGGGGCTCGCCGCGGGCGCCAAGTACATGGACCAGGGCACCCTCTACGCGGCCAAGTTCAACGCCGACGGCAGCGGCAACTGGCTGGAATTGACTTTCGGCAAGAACGGGATCGACAGCAGCCATACCACCTACCCCTTCGCCGACCAGGCGGACGTCCTGATCAACCCCCGCCTTGCGGCCGACAAGCTCGGCCCGACCAAGATGGACCGGCCGGAATGGGGCGCAGTGAACCCGTTGAACGGGGAGGTCTACATGAGCCTGACGAACAACAGCGCGCGCGTCGCGCCGACTGCCACCCCCACCGGCTACCAGCTCAGGCCCGACGCCGCGAATCCGCGCTACTACGAGGACCTGAAGAACGGCACGTCCGTGCAAAAGGGCAATCCCAACGGCCACATCATCCGCTGGCGCGAAGCCGGCGACGACCCGGCCGCGAGCGCATTCACCTGGGACATCTACCTGTTCGCAGCGCAGGCCGACGCTGCCGCCGACGTGAATCTCTCCAAGCTCACGGACGTGAACGACTTCTCCTGCCCGGACGGCCTGTGGTTCGATAGCCGCGGGATCCTGTGGATCCAGACCGACGACAGCGCCTACACCGACGTGACGAATTGCATGATGCTGGCCGCAGTTCCCGGCAAGGTCGGCGACGGCGGCGCGGCCACCGCGGCGGGAGGCACCTCGACCATCCAAGGCGCGAACGCCAACGGCACCACGGTGCGCCGTTTCCTCACGGGCCCGAAGGACTGCGAGATCACCGGGATCGCCATGACGCCGGACCGCAAGACGCTGTTCTTCAACGTGCAGCACCCGGGCGAGGCCGCGTCCGCTGACCACGGCGCCAAGGCGTACACCAGCTATTGGCCCGCCAGCCAAACCGACGGCGCGGCGAAGAAACGGCCCCGCTCCGCAACGGTGGCGGTGACGCGCAGCGACGGCGGGGAGATCGCCCTCTGAGAGCGTGTGAATTTTTCAATTTCAGCAATGGACCCGGTACAAGCCAAACCCATTCCGTTATGCACAAGTCATGAAAACCTATACAAATCAACAACTAAGTCAAGTCACGGTAATGACCAACAGGTTGCAAAGGGCCGGATAGGCGATCAAATTCAACATGAGAGGACTCGCCGCCTCTCTGCTGAGCCAAAAACCAGCGAAGAGCCCGGCGAGCCGCAATGAATTCGCTGCGTTTGTCTGCTCGGGCAATGTTGGCGGCACGCACCAACTCAGCCGATGGCAATGATTCTTGGCTACTTAACACTGTCGCTACTGCTGCAGGCCCAAGCACCCACACGGTGATCTCATTCGGACGCAGTCTGGGCGGCAGTAAGTGATCGAGTAGATCAGTCTAGTCAAAGAGATAACGTAGACCGACCTGCACCTGCGTTCGCGCCAGCGCTGAGCCGAACTCGGAGCCTTCACGACCAGCAGTGCGCTGAAATTCGATCCAAGCGTCCAGCCTTTTCCCTGCTGGACTATAGCGCAGACGCGGCTGCCACAAGACACTACGATCCCTCCCTACCAGAGCGCCAAGAGCTATGGAAAAATCATTGTCCAGGGGTCGGTCGATCCGTAGCAGAAAACTATCGCGCTGGCGGGCTCGCAGCGCTTGGGCGTCCCAAGCGATGTTGAAGGCTGCTGCCGTACGGTCTTGCCGCAGCAGGCTACGATGGAAATCAACGATTTGCCCCCATCGGCGGTAATCTTGAGGCGACATTCCGCTTTGATCATGCCGCCATTCGAAACGCAAATTCAGTTGCGTCTCACTCGTCCAGCCTATACCCAGCATACCACGGGTATACCAGCGATCCTCCATCAGTCGTGTTGCGGCATAGGAGCCACTGTTCGTATAAATATCGTCGCCCCCCAAGGGCGATGCCCCATCAGGATAAATGTTGCGAAGCACTGGCTGCCGACTTCCGCGTTGAGAAAACAAGGCACCATACAACTGCATCTGTGCATTTGGAGTATGAACAAAGGCGGCACCAAAACCCGCGCGCATATCCGATGGCTTTTGTACCAGCGTGGTTACATAGGTTTCCTCAAAATTGACGCGGAGAACACCCAGCCATTGACGAATGCCTCGGTTAAAGTTTGGATTCTGACTGTTAAAGCGGTAAGTAGTGTTCGTGCTGCTATCGTCGCTGTAAATCAGATCTGCGCCCAAACGCTCTCCGTTGTAACTAAGCTTGGCAATGGGGAAGCCACGCACGCGGGCTGCCAGATCCTCTGTGTCGCTGGAGGTAATGTTGTCCTTGAGAAAATCCAGCACATGCGCGTAATGGGCGTTATCGAAGTTTTCATTGAACTTGCCCAAACGCAACGCCCAGCGATCCGACAGCAGAAACTTTGTGCGCAACTGTAGTAGTTGACCGCTACTACGTTCATTGTTGAAGACTGACCGTCCTTCGCTACCACGAACCTGGTCGTAGTCCAATCGGTAGCGAAAGCCAAGATCCTCCCATTTGCCGTCTATCACGGCGGCACCAGTATATTGTTTAGCTGGCACGCCAGATAGCCAACCAGGATCCAAGTCGCGACGAAGCTCGGTGGCCTGTCCAGTGAACACCAAAGCAGATTTAAGCTCCAGCGGGTCAGCGTGGGCAGATAGGCATGCACCCACCAAGAAGGTGCCCAAAAACATCCACCCTCTCATTCCATCAACCCATCAAGCGTGAACTTCTGACTGGGGAAGTCTTTGGCAGTGACCGATTCGATGATCATCTCGGTTTGTTGTGTGCTGTCAACTCCATCACTGAGAACGGTGCGCTGCGTCAGAACCCTGCTGCCAAGCTTGACTGGCTTGTCAAAGCGGGCTGTTTTGAAAAGCTTACCGCTCTTCAGATAAAACGCTGCCTGCACTGGCCAGCCACCGTCGCGTGCAACGTAGAGATCCATCTTGGCATAGGCTGCGGTCGGTTTGGCAGCCGTCAGGCTTAGCGCCCAAACCGGGATGTCATTTACAGTCTGCTCCGCGTTGACCTGATACTGGGCAGCGTAGTCATCTTGCCAGCGCAAGCGTCCCAGGTCACCGTAGCTGGCTTCGCCCATCAGACGCTGAATCGGTGTAATACGAATCGGCAAACTGGCACGCGGCATGCGCACCCACACAGCCTCTTTGCTCATCAACACGACTTGGCCAGCACTGCGCCCACTGAGCACTTCCACTAATGACAGATCTGCCCCCTTGAGCCGCACGCGCATCTCACTGTCACCATCTGGCTTTTGGTCTTTGGTACTCTTGAGTTTGACCTTGAGCTCGGCCGACTCATCTTGCTGCCTGAAATTATCGGCCTGCGCCAACAACGCCGAAGGGTGTGGACGCTCGGCAGCGAGCACAGCAGCACCTCCAAATACGCTGAGGCACAAAATCAAAAGAAGAAAACGCATAGTGCAATAACTCCCGCTCAAACGTGATTGAGCTTTTCTATGATGGATAAACGACGTATCACCCGATGTGGTGCCCAGGCAGCCAGCGCACTCAGCATGATGAAGACCAGCCAGATCATCAAGCTGCTATCCAATTGCATAGCAATGATGAGCGGGTAATCAGTGGTGCGCCCAGGCGGTGGTGGCATGCGGATGTCGGAAAGATTAACCACCAGCGCTGTCAGCAACGCTAACACCAAGCCGACGCTGCCACCCAGCATGCCGATCATTCCACCTTCGAGCAGAAAGGTCTGTTGAATACGCCGATCTGGAATTCCAATGGCACGAAGCGTCCCAACTTCGCGGATGCGCTCCATGACGCTCATCAGCATGGAGTTGGCGGTGGAGATAAAAACCACCATCGCAATGATGATGCCCAGCACGGTGAAGATGATGCGGTACAGCGATACAACCTGATTGTAAAAAGGTGCCAGTTCAATCCAGCGCTTGATATCCAGATCTGGAAGCTGCGCACGCAGGCGTGAGGCCAATGCGTCGGTGGCATCGGTGTCGCGCAGCGCCAACACCAAGCGTGATATCTTTTGGGTCACCAACAATGACTGCACGTTTTGCAACGGCATCATGATGGCGCGGCGATCAAGATCCGGCACCCCTGTGCGATAGGTGCCAGCAACCACGGCATCGACCGCGTTGAGAACGCCGTCTTCGGTGGTCACCATGACGGTGATCGTATCACCCGGTTTGACCTGAAGGCTGCGCGCAAGATCGACGGCAATCAGGATCTGCTCAGGTCTGCTGGGATCGTCGCTCAAACCATTGCCAGAGACAATCGGAGCAAACACGGTAGAGAGGCGGGACTCTTTTTCTGGCTCCACGCCCTGTCCTACAAAGGCCACGCTGCGACGCCCCGTGGAGAGCAAGCCCTCAAACAAGACGCGCCGAGTACTGAAGCGCAACCCGGACTCTTGCTGGAATTTGTCTTCCGCGGCCTTGACCTGCTGCGGACTCAGGCCATACTGCAAGGGCCTTTCTTCGTTACCCTCAAACTGGCCATGTGCGCCTATCTGGATGTGCCCTAGTTCGCTGCTGATGATGGATTCGCGCAGGCCATAAAAGGATGCCAGTACAAAGCCGATGCTCAGCAACAGCGCCATACTGCCGCAGGCAACAATGGCGGCAGAAAGCACAGTGCGGCGCCGGTTGCGTGCGACATTGCGCCAAGCGTAGACAAACCATTTCATGCCAATATTCTTCCGTCGGAGAGTGTGAACAACTTCTGAGCGCGCTCCACCACACGCGCATCGTGAGTGGAGAACAAAAAGGCAGTGCCCAGTTGCCGATTGAGCGACTGCATTAGATCGAGCAGTTGTGCAGCGGTCTGGCTGTCCAGACTGGCGGTGGGCTCATCGGCCAACACCAACAGTGGCGCGTTCACCAACGCCCGTGCCACTGCCACCCGTTGTTGCTGGCCGCCGGAAAGCTGCTTGGGCCGGTGGCCCATGCGATCAGCCAGCCCCACCGCATCGAGCAGATTCTCTGCACGCTCGCGGCGCTCGCTCGGCGACATGGATGTCATCAACAAGGGAAGCTCGACGTTTTCCCGTGCACTGAGCACCGGAACCAGGTTGAAGCTCTGAAACACGAAGCCCAAGCGACGCCGTCGCAATTGATCAAGCGCCTCAGTAGCTCCGTGGTCGACCGTCTTCCCGTCGAGCCAAATTTCACCCTGATTTGGTGGCTCCAACAATCCAAGCAAATTGAGCAAAGTGCTCTTGCCACTGCCGGAGGGGCCACACAAGGCAGCAAAGTCGCCCTGCTCAATTGTGATGTCAACCCCACGCAATGCGGCTACCGAGGTCTCACCCAATGCATACAACTTGTGCAAATTGCTGGCGCGCAGAACAACGGGAGACTCGACCACCATGGCTTACCTTTCTGCCCAAACGGCGTCTGCCGTGACTTTGTCTACTGCTCTCGCTGTCTTCAGTTGATCTGCGGCTTTATCCGCTTGGTTATCCCGGTGCGCATAGACAGCCAGCCAAGCGTAGACAGAGGCCTGATCCTGTGCCTTCATACCCTTGAATCCTGGGTTGCTGAGTACATTGGTCAAATCCCCCTGCGCCACCGAACCACGGCCGAAGATCGCTGGAATGCGCGCGCTGGTAAGCGCACGTACCATGCGCACTTGAAGTATCGTGTCGGGATTGACCGGAGCCCGCGAGGCGATGTCCAGAGCCTGATCCATCATGTCAATACCGTCTTTGAGGTAGCTTAGCTTGTTCCATGGCATCCAGGCGTCGCGCGCCCGCTGCGTGGCGAGGCTGCCTTTATAGACCAGGGCAATTGGATTGTTCGGCATGGCCTTGACCGTTTGTTCGGCCACACTGAAAGCAGCATCAAGCTTGCCAGGGTCTTTCGCAGCTTCAGCAAAGGCCTGGGCGAGGTGTTTCAGGGCCGGGTCGGAATGCTCGCCATAAGCTTGCACAGCAGAGGATGCCAGTAGGCTAACGCCAACAACAATGTTCGTGATGAATTTCAAATGGGTCATGGGATTATCACAAAGGTAAGAATGGATGCTCAGAAAGACGTTGAAGTAACTCATCGGGCATGGTGCGCAGATTTCTTCCATGGGCAGCCAGGCAAACCATCTTGGCCGCAATGGAGCACAGATGCACCTGACCATGCTCGATTCGGGTTTCCCACACGGAGTAGGCCTCGCGCAGTTGTCGTGTTGTTCTGTCTGCTCTTGCGCCCCGTCAGCCTGGATCGTCTCTGGGGAGTGCTTTGCGACCTTGCCCGACAGGTGTCAGTTGAGCGTCGAGCCACTGCGTGTGCGTGACCCGGATTCACTCCTTGCAGGCCCGTGCCACCGCGCGCACGGCCACCGCGTCCAGCGTCAGCCCCATGTGCTGGACGCCGGGCACAAGGGTCACGGGAACTGGCTTGCCCGCCTCGGCGAACAACGCGGCGTAGCGCTCGGCGTACATCAGCTCGTCGTCCTGCCCGGCGACGATGCACAGCTTGCCCCGGGCGTTGCGGATGTCGCTCTGGTAGTCCCGATGCGGGCCGAAGCTCATCGCCAGGGTGTACGAATAGCTGGGGGTGAGCAGATGGTGTATCGCGGGCTCCAGGGCAAAGCGCAGCACCGGCAGATGGTTCCAGCGGGTGATGCCCGCGCCATTGAGCAGGGTCAGCGCGAGGATGCGTGGCAGGCCGACGGAAGCCCAGCCGCCGCTGTCGGGCCGCGACGTGGGGGCGCTCGGGCCCACATAGGGCGCGAGCAGCACGTAGCGCTCGAACAGTTCCTGCCTTGCGCTGCCCGCAAGGCGCAGCACCAGGCCCCCGCCGGACGAAAAGCCCATCAGCGTCTGCGGACCGGAATGGGGCACGGCGCGCAGGAAGTCCTCGACGTCGTCTTCCAACTGGCCGACGTACGCCGCCTGCCCGCGCGGACCCGATGCGCCGTGCCCGCGCATGTCGAGCGCCGCCACGGCGTAGCCTTCGGCCGCCAGGGCCTGCGCGAGCACGTGCATGGACTGCGCGTGCGCCGAGGACCCATGCACCAGCAGCACCCGGCGCAGCGCGCTGCCCGCCACCGGATGCTCTGGGCCGTAGGCCCGCCACGCCAGCGCCGTGCCGTCGCGTGCGGTGTATTCCTGCGCGCGCGGTAGCTGGCTGTAATCCACATTTTCGAATGGACTGCTGATGCTCGCGAGCGGCGCGATGTCCCCGGGGCCGCCCCAGGCGATAGCGGCGGCAAGGCCTGCGCTGAGTGCCAGCAGCAGGCATGCGGGGATCACGATGAGTCGTTGCATGGGCAGGTTGCGGCGCGCTGCGCGTCGGGTCGTCTGTGTCACGGTGCTGAGCCTTGGAGCGGGGGGGCGCTGACTGTGCCGCGAGAACCCGGGCAGCGCCAGCGCCGGGCGACGAAATACGCCCTGGCCGGCGCGAAATGCACAATGGCGGCGCGATCCGCGGGGTCGGCGGGGCGCTGCTCCCCCACAGGTTTACTTTTCTTCGCACGGCGTTCAAGAAGGGGGGCGGAGTCAGCCTCTACGATGCGCCACGCCCTGGGCCTGAAATCCGAGAACACGCACACCGCCATGATGAATCCGCAGGAAGTCAGCACGCCCCCACCAACGGCCTCATCCGCCTCATCGGCCTTATCCACCCTGCCGGCCCCATTGCCCCCGCCCGCCGCCGCCCCGCCCGCGCGGCGCTTGCGCTGGGTGGGGAGTCTGGTGGCGCTGCTTCTGGCGGGGCTGCTGGGCGTCGCCGCCTGGTATCTCGTCGGGCGCGTGCAGGGCGGGCGGGGCCAGGATTCCGGACACGGCCAGCCCCTGGTCACCGTGGGCGAGGCCACGGTGACCAGGGCGCAGCTGCCGGTGCTCATCGACGCGCTCGGAACGGTGCTGGCGGCGAGCACGGTGACGCTGCGGCCGCAGGTGTCGGGCATGCTCACGCAGGTGCTGTTTACCGAGGGGCAGATGGTGCGCAAGGGGCAGTTGCTGGCGCAGATCGACCCCCGGCCGTTCGAGCAGGCGCTGATGCAGGTCCGGGGTACGCGCCAGCGCGACGAGGCGCAGCTGGAGCTCGCCCGCCTCACGCTGGAGCGCTACCGCACGCTGCTCGCGCAGGACTCGATCGCGCGCCAGGAGGTGGACGGCCAGGCGGCGCTGGTCCGGCAGTTGGAGGGCACGGTGCTGAGCGACCAGGCACAGGAGGGCACGGCGCGGCTGAATCTGGAGTTCACGCGCATCACGGCGCCGGCCGGCGGGCGCATCGGCCTGCGCACGGTGGACGCGGGCAACCCCGTGGGCCCGGGCGACGCGGCGGGAATTGCCACCATCACCGGGGTGGCGCCCATCGACGTGCGCTTTGCCGTGCCGCAGGACCGTGTGGGCGAAATCCGCGCGGCGCAGCGCGGCGCGGCGGCGCTGACAGTGACGGCGCTGGACCGGGCGCGCCAGACGGAGCTCGACACCGGCCGCTTTTCCACGCTGGACAACTTGGTCGATACCACGACCGGCACCGTCAAGGCCAAGGCGCATTTCGAGAACGCTGCCGGCGCGCTGTTTCCGAACCAGTTCGTGAACGTGCAATTGCTGCTGCGCCATGTGAGCGCGCTGGTGGTTCCGGTGACTGCCGTGCGCACCGGCGCGCAGGGCGACTATGTGTACGTCATCGGCGCGGACCGCCGGGTGTCGCTGCGCCAGGTCCGGCGCGGGCAGGCGAGCGCGGAGCAGGTGGCGATCACCGAGGGGCTCGCGCAGGGCGAGCGCGTGGTGACCGAGGGCGGCGACCGCCTGCAGGACGGCATGCTGGTGCAATTGCCCGGCGCCCGCGGCGGCGCACAGGGTGCACGGACTGGAGACGGCGCGCGCCGCCAGCGCCCGTCCCCGAAGCCCTGAGCGCGGGCAGCCGGCATGAGCCCCTCGCGTCCGTTCATCGAAAGGCCGGTGGCCACCGCGCTGCTGATGCTGGCGATCGTGCTCGCGGGCCTGCTGGGCCTGCGCTTCTTGCCGCTGTCGGCCCTGCCCGAGGTGGACTACCCCACGATCCAGGTGCAGACCCTGTACCCGGGCGCGAGCCCCGAGGTGATGGGCCGCACGGTGAGCGCACCGCTGGAGCGCCAGTTCGGCCAGATGCCGGGGCTCGAGCGCATGGCTTCGCGCAGCTCCGCGGGGGTGTCGGTGATCACCTTGCAGTTCAGCCTGGGGCTGGCGCTGGACGTTGCCGAGCAGCAGGTGCAGGCGGCCATCAACGTGGGCAGCGCGCTGCTGCCGGCGGATCTGCCGGCGCCGCCGGTATACGCCAAGGTCAACCCCGCGGACGCCCCGGTGCTGACGCTGGCGATCAGCTCGCAGACGCTGCCTCTGAGCGCGGTGCAGAACCTGGTGTACACGCGCCTGGCGCCGAAGATCAGCCAGGTCAGCGGCGTGGGGCTGGTGTCGCTCGCGGGCGGGCAGCGCCCTGCCGTGCGCATACAGGCCGACACCCGGGCGCTGGCGTCGTACGGGCTGGGGCTGGACAGCCTGCGCACGGCCATCAGCGCGGCGAACGCGAACGGCGCCAAGGGCAGTTTCGACGGGCCGCAACGCGCCTACACCATCGACACCAACGACCAGTTGCTCACGGCGCAGGACTACCGGGACCTCATCGTGTCCTGGCGCAATGGCGCGCCGGTGCGCATGCACGCGGTGGCGCGGGTGCTCGACGGCGTCGAGAACGAGCGCCTGGGCGCCTGGGCGAATACGACCCCGGCGATCATCCTCGACGTGCAGCGCCAGCCGGGGGCGAACGTGATCGCCACGGTCGAGCGCATCCGCCAGCTGCTGCCCGCGTTGCAGGCCGACCTGCCCGTGGCGCTCGAGGTCCAGCTGCTCGCGGACCGCACCACGGGAATCCGGGCGGCCGTCGAGCACGTGGAGTTGGAACTGGTCCTGGCCGTGCTGCTGGTGGTGCTGGTGATCTTCTTTTTTCTGCACAGCCTGCGCGCCACGGTGATCGCCAGCCTGGCGGTGCCGATCTCGCTCGTGGGCAGCTGCGGCGTGATGTACCTGCTCGGCTACGGGCTGAACAACCTGAGCCTGATGGCGCTGACCATTGCCACGGGCTTCGTGGTCGATGACGCCATCGTGATGCTCGAGAACATCGCGCGCCACCTCGAAGCGGGCGAGACGCCCTTGCAGGCTGCGCGCAAGGGGGCGGCGCAGATCGGTTTTACGATCGTCTCGCTGACGGTGTCCCTGATCGCCGTGCTCATCCCGCTGCTGTTCATGCGCGACGTGCTCGGGCGGCTGTTCCGCGAGTTTGCGGTCACGCTGGCCGTGAGCATCATCCTCTCCGCCGTGGTGTCGCTGACGCTCGTGCCCATGCTCGCCGCGCGCTGGCTGCACCCCGAGCCCGCAGGCAGTCCGCGCGGTCTGGCGGGGGGCATACAGCGCGGTTTCGA
>NZ_AFAL01000395.1 GCF_000193225.1 Verminephrobacter aporrectodeae subsp. tuberculatae At4
TGGGCGGCTGCGCCCGGCCATTGCTTGCGTTGCGCTCAGCGCCGGGTCAGCCTTGCCCACACGCGCCGGCCCCAGCCCTGCGCCGGCACCGGCCCGGGCAACGCCAGCCCCCTGCGCGGCCGCACCAGCGCTGCGGGAACGCCTGCGGCGATCATTCCCGCGGGAACATCCCGGCGCACGAGCGCGCCCGCGGCCACCACCGCGCCGCGGCCGATGCGCACCCCTTCCAGGACGATCGCCCCGGCGCCGATCCAGGCGCCGTCCTCGACGGTGATTTTTGCCCGGGTGATGCGGTTGCGCGCGATGATCGCGTCCCCCCCGTCGATCGCATGCCCCGCCGACAACAGCTTGGCGTGCGGGCCTATGAGCACGTCCGCGCCGATCTCCAGCCCGCCTTCGCCCGACAGATACGCGCCCACGTTCACGATGGTCCGGGCGCCGATGCGCATTCCCACGCCGGGGTCCGCGAGCACGTCGCCCAGAACCAGACGCGTCTGGGCGTAGATGCTGACCCCGTCCGCAAGGCAAAGCACCCCGGCGCGCTGCCCGAAGCGCATCACCGAAACGCTCGGGTCGATCCGGCAGTCCGCGCCCAGGCAGTCCACCCCGTCGTGCGCGGGCGTGACGTCAGGGACCCCGAGCAGCATGCACCGCTTCCTTGCCGCCGGCCGTCAACCGCGGAGCAGGCGCCAGCGCACGAGACGGCGGCGCCACCGCGCAGGCCAGGCATGCTCGGCCGCCAGGCGCAAGGCCTGCGACTCGGCTTCGGCGGCGGCCTTTTCCGCGCGCAGCCGTTCCGCCGCGCGGTGCAGCGCCTGCACTTCGGACTGAAAGTCGCCCAGGGTCTCCCGGGCCTGCGCCATCGCCTTCTGGTGTTCCAGCAAGGACGCGTGTTCGTGCTGGTACACCTGCATCAGGGCCTGCAATTCGCCGTGCAGCCGGTCGGCGCGCGCGCGCGCCTCGGACACATCCCAGGCCATGGGGTCCACCGCCGGCGTGGCCAGCACCATCCATTGGTAGACGTCGAAATCCGGCCAATTCGCCAGCAGGCTCTGGCGCTGCGCATCCGACAAGGCGCTCCAGTAGCCGGCGAACTCGCTGTTTTCCATGGGCTCCCGGTGGGCCTCCCAGATCCTCGGCGTCCAGTCGCAGCCGAGCAGGGTTTTCTCCAGGCTGCGCCGGGTAAAGAAGTGCACGTGCGTCCGGTCCAGCAGGCCCTTGTCCGAATAATCGAAGACGCCGTTGCGCAGCGCCGCCACCACTCCGGCGTAGGCAATGTTCGGGACGGAGATCAGCAAACGCCCCATGGGCGCGACGAATTCCCCGAGCCGCCGCAGCACGTCCTCGGGTTGCCGCAGGTGCTCGAGCACGTCGCAGGCGAGCACGGTGTCGAAACGCCGGCCGGCGAACGCGTCCCAACAGTGCGCGTCCTCCAGGTCGCCGGCGTTCAGTTCCACGCCCAGCGTGGCGAGCACGGCCAGCGCTTGGGGGTCGTTTTCCACCACCGTGACCCGGTGGCCCCGGGCCAGCAGGACGCGCGTCATCGCGCCCGGCCCGGGCCCCAGTTCGAGCACCGTGCCGCCGGGCGGCACCCGGCGCAGCAGCCGGGCGGCCCATGCCTCGCCGTCCGGATCGAATGCGTAGTCGTAGCGCCCGATATCGCTCATGCTTTGCCTCCAAGCTGCGCTGCGCAAGGACTCCACATCTGCTCCCACTGCCCCCAGTGCCACCAGGCCCAGGGGCGCGCGCGCACGTCGCGCTCCAGGCGCCGGAGCACCGCGTCGATGGCCTGCGCCGGGTCCCCGGGCAGGCTCTCGACCACCACCTGCAGGCGATCGGGCCGCCGTGAATAGGTGGTCGCGTGCAGCAAGGGAACCCCGGCCGATTGCGCCAGGCGCTCGATCCCGGTCGGCAGATGCAGCTGCCCGCCCAGGAACGGGTGGCTGCGCAGGCGCGTGAACCCGGGATCCCACGCGTCCGCAAGAATCACCCACGCCTGCCCGGCCCTCAGACCCGCGTGCACCGGCCGCATCCCCTGCGTGGAGGTGCGCCACTGCCCACGGACGATGCGCGTGAAGGAGCGCACCTTGCGCAGCAAGAAATCGCGCTGCACGGCCTCGAGCCCGGGGTTTTCGAGTATCGGCATGGTCAGCGTGTTCAGCGCCAGCCCCTTGCGCGCGAGCGCGATGGGCGCGGTCAACAGGCGGTCGAAGTGGTTCAGCACCAGAACGAAGCCCTGCTTTTGGCGCATCAGCGCGGCCACGTGCTCCCACCCCGTGAGCTCGATCGCCGGCCCACCCGGCTCCCCCAGGCGGTGCAGCGCCGCGGCGTCCAGGGTCTCCTGCGCGCGCATCGCCAGATGCGCGCGCGCCCATTCGCGGTGCTCCGGCGCGCCCGCCCCGGGAAAGACCTGGGCAAAGCGCTGCACGAGAAACTGCTGCGTCAGGCGCCGCGCCGGCCAGGGCTCGCGCCCGATCAGCGCCGCCAAGTGCCAGACCTTGGCGCAGGGCATCCGGCCCAGCGCCGGAAAAGCGAAGCGCAGGCGCCAGTCGGGGATCATTGCGTGGGCAGCCATTCGTGGTCCAGCCAGACCAGACCCGCCTCGCGGTGGTTCTGGCTCAGCACCGTGAAGGGTTGGATCAACTCGGCCATGTCCAGCACCTGCAGGCCGCTGTCGTCCAGGGCATACACGCTCCAGAGGTACTCGCCGGAGAGCAGGGGCAGGCGCGCGAAGCGCACGCGCAGCCGATGCGTTCCCGCACCGCAGAGCGGGCGGGGTGGGTTCTGGAACTGCGTGCTGGTGCAAAACACATTGTCTTTGTCCGGACGGACGATCGAGAATCCTATATGGAATCGGTCCGCGCAATAGGACTCGACCCGGATGTCCAGCGTCAAGTCCTGAAACGACTCCACCTGCGCCGGATTGATGCCGTCGCGGGTCTGCGTGCTCAGGCACGCGATTTTCACCAGCGGCGCGGTCGTCGGCGCGGGCGCGGGCACGGATGCCGGTCCAGGTCCGGGCGCTGCGGCCGGGGCGTCGGCGCGCAGATGCGCGTAGCGCCGCCGCTCGTGCGCCTCGTAGGCGGTGACCACGCTCTCGGTCTCCCCGAGCGCCTGTATGCGGCCGCCGTGCACCCAGGCCGCGCGCTGGCACAGGCTGCGCACTTGGTACAGGTTGTGCGAACAGAAGAGCACGGTCGCGCCGCGGTCGCGCAGTTGCAGGATGCGGTCCAGGCTCTTCTTCTGGAAATGCAGGTCCCCGACGGACAGGGCCTCGTCGACGATCAGCGTCTCCGGGTCCATGGCCGTCGCCGCGGCGAACGCCAGGCGCATGAACATGCCCGAGGAATAGGTTTTCACCGGGCGCTCCAGCGTTTCCGGGCTGAGCTCCGAGAAGGCCGTGGTCCGGGCGGCGAAATCCTCCATGGCAGCGCCCTCCAGGCCATGCAGCGCGGCCATGAAGCGGATGTTGTCGTGGCCCGACTCCTCCGGGTGGAAACCGGCGCCGAGCTCGAGCAGCGCGGCCACGCGGCCCTCGCGCGTCACCCGCCCGCGGGTCGGCGCAATGGTTCCCGCGGCAATTTTCAGCAGCGTGCTCTTGCCCGCCCCGTTCTCGCCGATCAGGCCAAAGGTCTCGCCCGAGCGAACCTCGAAGTCCGCACCAGTGAGCGCCACGTGCACCCGGTGGCGCTGTCTGCGCGTGAGCCATTCCCAGAGCCGGTCCTGCGCGCGCGCGTACACCCGGTAGCTTTTCTCTATGTCCTCGAAGCGGATGCCCATGGCCTACAGCGCCTCGCCCAGAGCGGGCTTCATGGATCGGAAGAAGTACCAGCCGCCCGCGCCGAGCAGCAGCACCCAGGCCGCCAGCGCCCAGGCAGCGCCGGGCACGACGGGCAGGCCGAGCACGCAGCCCTGCAGCATCAGCACCAGGCAGGCCAGGGGGTTGAACAGGAACCAGCCGTGGAACCGCTCGGGCACCTGCGACAGCGGGTAGACGACGGGCGTCAGATAGAACCACAGCTGCAAGGCAAAGGCCACCATGGAGCCGACGTCGCGCCAGAGAAAATGCGCCATGCTCAGCAGCAGCGTGAGGCCGTAGGTCAGCGCCAACTGGGCCAGCAGCAGCAGCGGCAACCAGGCCCAGGACGCCCGCGGCCCGAGGCCCTGCGCCACGCACAGCGCGAGCAGCAGCGCATGGCCTATGGCCAGGACCAGCAGACTGCCGCCCACCGAGACGGCGGGAAGAATCTCCGCCGGCATGGGCTGCTTGCGCAAGAAGTCCTCGTACGCGGCCAAGCATCCGACCCCCCGGCCGATGGCGTCGGTGAACGGCAACCACACCGCCAGCCCGGCCAGCAAATGCAGCAGGTAGCCATGGTTCGCGTCCAGCCCGGGAACGCGCACGGCGAGAACCAGGCCGAACAGCACGTAGAAAATGGCCAGCGACGCGACGGGCTGGACGAAGGCCCAGACCCAACCGAGCACCGACCCGGCGTAGCGGGTCTTGAATTCGCGCAGCATCCAGTAGCGCCACAGCACCCACCACTGGCGCGCGCTGCGCGACGGCGCCGCGAAATGCGCTTGTGCGCGCGTCATGGCACCGTCCGCAGCCATGCCACCGCTTGGGCCAGGCCGTCCTCGAGGGCCATCGTCGGCTGCCAGTGCAGTTCCTCACGCGCGCGCCGGATGTCCAGCACGTTCACCGGCGGGTCGAAGGGGCGCGCGGGCAGGACCCGCCGCTGCACCGCGTGGCCGAGCAGCCGCTCCAGGCTGTGGATGATGTCGTTCACGCTATGCCCCGCACCGCCGCCAACGTTGAACACCCGCTGCGGCCCCGCGTGGTGCGCAGCGGCCGCGAACGCGCGCCCCACGTCGGCGGCGTAGATGAAATCGCGCACCACCGAGCCGTCGCCGTACACGTCCAGCGGCAGGCCATGCAGCGCCCGGTGCGCGAAAACCGCGATCACCCCCTGGACGCCATGCGGCGGCTGCCATTCGCCGTAGGGATTGCTCAGGCGCAGGATGCGGCACGGCAGGCCGTGCTGCGCCTCCTCGATGTGCAAATGGTGCTCGATCGCCAGCTTGGTCGCGCCGTAGGCGCTGATCGGCAGGGTCGGATGCGTCTCGCCCAAGGGGACGGACTGCGGCCTTCCGTACACCGCCCCGCCGGAGGAGGCGAACAGCACGCGGGGGCGCGCCGCCTGCCTGCGCAGATCCTGCAGCAGGCGCAGCGTTCCCAGCAGGTTGGTCTGAACGTCGTGCATCGGGTCTTGGCTTGCCGTGGCCGGCACCGTGGAAGAGGCCAAGTGGACTATGAGCTCCACGCCGGCCACGGCGCCCCACCAGGATTGCAGGTCGAAACAGTCGGCGCGCAGCGCTCCGGCGAACCACGGCGCGTTGCCGGGCAGCGGCGGAGGTACGCGGTCCACGCACCACACGTCCCACCCTGCGTGCGCCAGCGCGCGCCCGATGTGCTGCCCCAGAAAACCGGCGCCGCCCAGAATCGCGCAGCGCATCAGGCCACGCTCCGCAGCTTCTTCTGCGCCCGGGCGCGCTGCAGCCCGGTCTCGAAGTCCCGCGCCACCGCGTCCCAAGTCTGGCTGCGCGCAAAGTGTTCCGCGCGCTGGCTCAGGGCCTGGCGCCGCGCGTCGTCCTGCAACAGGGCGCAGACCGCGTCCGCCAGGTCCTCGAACACCGACTCGGCGAGCACGGCCACGTCGTCGTGCAGCAGCCATTGAACGTTCGCCCCCCGGTTGGAGACCACGGTACAGCCGCAGGCCATCAACTCCAGAGGCAGCAGCGAGGCGTTCGTCAGCGACAGCACCAAGGCCACGTCGCACTGGCTGTAGAGGTCCGGCAGTTCGTCGAGCGCCATGCTGCCGCAGGCCAGGTGCGGAAACGGGATGTGGTAGCTCGCCGTGTCCCAGCCGGCAAAAATGAACTGCGTCTCGGGAATCCGCTTCCACACGGCGTTGAGCACCAGCAGACCGAGTTCGAACCCGCGCCGTGGCGTCGGCGGGCGGGCGTAGAAAAACACCCGGCGTATCTCCGGCTCCCTGCGCGGCAGGCGCCGGTAGCGTTCGAGTTCCACGCCGAATCCGACGGGATGCGTGGTCATGCCGTATTCCTGCGCCAGCTTGGCGGCGAGCCAGTCGCCCGCCGTGATGCCGAAGAAGCCGAAGCGGTAGGTGTTCTCGGCGAGCACCGACTCGGAGCCCACGGCGTAGAAGAGCGGTTCGTAATCCTGCACGAAGTACAGCTTGTGCTCGGCGCCGGCAAAATTGCGCACGAAGTACGCGGTGTCCCAGCCCGTGGCCACGGCGAACTCGCAGGGCGGCAGATCCTCCAGACCCAGAAACACCTGCGCGCGCAGGGGGAAGAAATGCGCGCGGATGTCCGCCTGCGCCTGCTGCGCGTCGTGGTGCACGCAGGGGTTGCCGATGACGATGTGCGAGCAATACCCCATCTGCTCCAGATGCCAGATCATGCGAAAAATGTTCAGGTGCCCGCCCGACCCCGGGTGGAAGTCCGGAATGAACCACAGAAGCGTCCCCGGCTCGGGCGCACCCGGCAGCGCGGGCAGCACGCCCGGCAGGGTAAAGCCATAGTGCCGAAAGACATCGATATGCCGCGCGGGCCCCGGTCCATGGCGCAAGCGGCGCAGCACCACGCGCAGGGCCGCGAACAGGCCCTCCTGGCGCGCGATCTCCTGGACGCGCGCGAGCTTGTGCAGCAAATTCAGATTCCAGGCCATCGTCAGCCCGCCCGCGCGCGCTGCAAGCGCTCGTCGCGCGAGACCCAGCGCAGCAGCCACGCGGGCAGGCGCGCGTGCTGCGTTCCCAGGTACTGCCCCGCGATCCGGGCGCATTCGATGCCGCCCATGTACAGCGCGTTCCTGCACAGCCGCGCGCCGCGCAGGCCGGCCTCGCGCAGCCAGCGCGCATCGCGCCGGGTCAGCTGCAGGACCGACGCCAGCGCGCGCAGCATGCTGTCCTGACCGCGGTAGCCGAAATGGACCCTGAAGCAGCGTGCCTCGTCGAAGTTGCGCTGCAGCGTTTCCCACACACCAAAGTCATGCGAGTGGTAGACCGCCGCCTCGGGCGCGTAGGCCTTGCCGTACCCGGCTTCGATCGCGCGCAGGGCCCAGGTCTGGTCCTCGGCGAACGCCACGTCCGGCAAGGGCAGGCGCTCCCACACCGAGCGGCGGATGCAGGCATTGTTGCTGGAGAAAAAATGCAGCCACTGGCGATAGCCCGGATCGGCCGCGAAGCGGGCGCGGTCCTGCAGGCGCACCACGGATAACTGGTCGCCGAAGCCCGCGAAATGCTGATCCAATTCGCGGTGCGTGACGTGGCGCGCGTGCGGATGCGCCCGGTGCGGGCCGAACGCCCCGGCGACGTCGTCTTCGGCCGCGCAGGCCGTGACCAGATGGTCCAGCCAGTGCGCGCTCGCAGGCCGCGCGTCCTGCGTCAGAAAGACCAGGAACTCGCCCCGGGACAGAGACGCGAGGTGGTTGCGCGTGCGCCCGTGACCGAAGGCCTCGGGCGCAATCACCTCGCAGCGCACGCCGCGCGCGCGCACCCGCTCCACCGAGCCGTCGCTGGACCCCGAGTCAACCACGATGACTTCAAACGGCCAAGGAGTTTGCTGCCGCAGCAGGGTGTCCAGCACTTCGCCAAGCAGCGGGCCACCGTTTTTTACAGGAATCAATACGGAAGCGCGGACGTGGGACATTCAACGGGGCTGCGCATGCAATCGCTCAAAGGGATGGGGGAGAGAGACCCGACCAACCCGCGCGCTGCAAGGCACCTGTCGGGACGGACTACGGGGTTCCGGAAGGCGGCTATTGTACTGTCCGCTGTGCAGAACGCGGCTGCACGCGGTCGCTATTCGTCGGAGCGCGGCCTGCCGAACAGCCGGTCGATCTCTGCGTCGTCGAGCACCACGCCGTATTTGGCGAAGAGCGCATCCTCGAGCTTTTTGCGGGTGTTCTCGCGACAGTAGTTCAGCGCCCGCGCAGCGGCGGAGACCGCCACCTCGTCCCAGGCCAGCGGGCGGCCGTCGCGCTTTTCGTGGACCAAAAACAGATACACGAAGTCACCATCGCGCACAGGCCCCACCAGTTCCCCCGCCTGCGCCGCCGCGAGCCGGCGCAGAACGGCGTTCTCCTGCGTGAGCAGGACCCAGCCCAGATCCCCTTGCGGCTCCAGGCGGTAGACGCCGTCGGCGCGCTGCGCGACGGCGTCGAACGTCGTGCTTGCAGCCGCCATGGCGCGCGCCTGCGCCGCCAGCCAGTCGCGCGCCGCAACCCCCTCGACCTGCGCGCTGGCCGGCAGCATCACCCGGCCCAGGCGCAGCATGGGCGGCACCATGAAGGCCTGCGGGTTTTCTTCGTAGAACCTGCGCGCCGCCGCGCTGTCGGCCGGCGCTTCGCAGCGTGGGCTGAGCCTTTTGGAGACCGCGAGGGCATACGCGTCGTCAAAGCGCTCGGACGCCTCCGCGGACAGGCGCGGCTCGCCCATGCGCTCCCCCTCCCAGACCAGCGTGCGCGCCAGCGCCATCTCGCGCAGGACCTTCTGCACCCCCCACCTGTCGCGCGCCCTGCCGCGCAGGTCGATGCGCTGGTCCAGATACCGGGACAGGTCCGAAGCGGTGATCGTCTCACCGCCGGAGAAGCGCAGCAGACCCGGCTCCGCTGCGGGATCGGCCGCCGCCGCAGAGACAGCCCAGAGGCCCGCGAGGGCCAGCAGGGCCAGGGCCCGAAGGGAATTTCCAAAACGATTGCGCATAGGCCTGTGCAAACTCCATCCTCCAAACATCGCTGTGCAGCGCAAAAAAAGACGGCGCCTTGCGGCGCCATCTTTTTCTTACCCTTCAAACGGCCCACCCGCAGGGGCGGACCGGAGCGCATTCTAGCCGGCACCAAGGCGCCCGCCATGCGCCCGGGAATCAGCGGTGCGAACCCAAAATGGTTTGCGTTGCGCTGAGGTCGCTGGAGTTGATCACCGAGTAGGTGAAAACGCTGCCGCCAGCCACGGTCAGGGAGCTGGCCGTGCCGCCCAGGTCCCCAAAGTCACGCGGAGCGGTGCCACCGTTACCCGGAGTCCACTCGATGAAACCATCGGTATGGGTGCTGGGCAGACCGGCGAGGGTCTTGGGATCGAAAACATTCATCTTGCCCTTTTTCAGGACGAGGTTCAGCCGCTTGCGGACTTGCGAGTCGTTATAGACGTCAACACCGTATGTGCCGCGGTGGTCAGCCGTGGACCACACGACCACGGACGTGTCGAGGCCCGTGCCAATGGCGTAACGCATGCTGAATGTGGGCTGGGGGGCAGTGGGGGCAGCCCCCCCGGCGACAGCCCCCGCGGCGGTAGCCCCCACGTTCTGAGCACCTGCAACGGCGGTCAAATTACCCGGATCCAAGCGCGTGAGGTCGGCTGTTGCGACCATCGACAGAGGGCCGTCGATCACTGGAATAAAAGCCACATCCTTGTTGGTAGCGTTCACTTGGAAAGCGCTACCGGAAATCTTGGCGCCAGCGACAGGGGAAGTGTTGGCGGCGACAAGGGTTGCATTGGTCTGCAACCCGGCGGAATCGGCGCATTCCTTGTGTGGAGCGAAGGCGACTGGGGGGACAGCAGCGGGGGCAGCCACGGTTTCACCCAGCGCAAACACCAAGTAGCCACGCTTGCCGGACATGCTGGAGCCGGACTCCGCAGACCAGATGAAGGGCTGGTAGTCCCGGTTCTTCATCGCGAAGCAGCCGCTGGTCAGCGCGCCACCGTTCTCGTCAAAGAACGTCCAGTACACGGCACGGGCTTCGTTGGATTGGTTGATCAGGCCGACGGCGGTCGTGTCGCTTGCGCCATTGTGGATCACGTTCGGAACCACAAAGCCATTGCTGAAGGTTCCCACGGTGTACGCTTGCGCCACACCAGCACTCAGCGCGGCGACTGCAACGGTTGCCATTGCAAATTTTTTCATCTTCACAGTCCTTAGATAATTTGAAGGAAGCTTTCCCGCTCTGTGCGGGAACTGCAACCCATCCGTACTCCGTTTGGGTTGGGGCGATCTTATACTGCCCCCGGCCAAACTTTCAACTAATTTCCAACCTGTCCACAACGGATTCGCAACTTCGGCCAATTTGTTGTGTTCAGGCAACGTTCCCTGTCCCGTGGCAGGCGCCGGGGCGCCCGCCACGGTACGTGCCGTGATCAGCGGTGCGCGCCCAGAATGGTTTGCACTGCGCCCAGGTCGCTGGATTCAATGAGCGAGTAGGTGAACACGGAGCCACCGACAACGGCCAGGGCCTGGGCGGCCGTGCCACCCAGATCCGCCATGTCGCGCGGGGCGGCGCCACCGTTTCTCGGAACCCACTCGATGAAGCCATCGGCGTCGGTTTCGGCCAGATTGGAGTCGGTCTTGGGATTGACAACGTCCAGATGGCCCTTCTTCAGGCCAAAGTTCACCCGCCTGCGATTTTGCTTGTTGTCGTCGTACGCGTCGACGGCGTAGGTGCCGCGGTGGTCCCCCGTGGACCACAGGACCAGGGACGTGTCGGTGCCCGGGGAGATGGTGTAGCGCATGTGGAAGCGGGTCTGGTCCGCGGCGTTCGCAGCCGCCAGGTCCGCGGCGCCCGCAACGCCGGTCAAACTGCCCCGGTCCAGTCGTGTGAGGTCGGTTGCTGCAGCGGCCAGCGTCAGGGGACCGTCGATCACGGGAACGTAGGACACGCTCTTGTTCGCGATATTGACCTGGAAGGCGCTGGCGGAGATCCGGGCCGTATCACCGACGGTGGCCAGCGTGGCGATGTCGGCGCAGTCCGGGTGCGGAACGGCGGGGACGGCCGGAATGGCCGGGATGGCAGGGATGGCCGGGATGGCAGGGATGGCCGGGATAGCAGCGATGGCAGGGGTGGGAGGGAGACGACCTGCGGGAACAGCGGGAACGCCAGGAACGGCGGGAACGGCAGGAACGGCAGGAACGGCGGGAACCCCGGGAGTCCCGGCCGTTTCACCCAGGGCGAACACCAGGTAGCCACGCTGGCCGGACATGCCGGAGCCGGACTCCACAGCCCAGATGAAGGGGTGGAACCCCCGGTCGCCCATCTTGAAGCAGCCGCTGCTCAGCGCGTGGGAGTTCTCGTCAAAGAACGTCCAGTACACGGCGCGATCACCGCCGGATTGGTTGATCAGGCCGATGGCGGTCGTGTCGCCCTCGCCGTTGTGGATCACGTTCGGAACCACGAGGCCATTGCTGAAGGTGCCCACGGTGTACGCCTGCGCCACACCAGCACCCAGCGCGGCAACCGCAGCGGTTGCCATTGCAAATTTTTTCATCTTCTCAGTCCTTCGCTAATTGAAGAAAGCTCCCCGGCACGAGGCCGGGTACGCAACCCATTTGTACTTACGTTTGGGTCGCGGTGATCTTATTAGCTATGCGTCATCAAAGTTCACAACTTATTTGCAACGCGGTGTCAACTGATGGACAACTTATTGCGCCGGGGATGTCTCCTGGGGCGGCTCCTTGGGCAACGCCGAGCTGCGGCGCAGCACGTGGTGCCACACACCGTCCAGGCGGCGCCATTCGTCTTCTGCGAGAACCTCCTGCCCCTTGATGCGCAGCAGGGGCAGCGAGTAACGCATCCACACATTTACGATCGCGCGGTCTGCCTCCATATTGCGCACGCCGCGTACCTCCAGCGCGTCGTAGGTGATTCCGCCGCCGCGCCGCAGGTATCCATCGAGCGTGGCCTGGGGATTTTTCGAGGTCTCCTCGTAGGCCCAGGCGGCGACGTTGTCGTTGCTGTGTACCAGCGCCCAGTACGCCCGGGCGCGCTGCAGCAGCGCGGCTTCGTCGTCCTGCGGCGACGGGGCCACGCCGGGGGTGGTGCAGCCTGCGAGCGCGAGCAGCGCGGCGGGGGCCGCGATGCGCGCCAGCCACGCGCGGCGGCGCATGGCCTGTGTCCTGCTCATGAAAGGTTTGGCGGGAGTTGGCATACGAAAAATCTCCTGAGATCGTTTGGGGGGAGAGTCGGAAATCCTGGGTCCGCTTACTTGGACGCCGCCGGGTCTTCGGTGCGCAGCCCAAAGGGCTGCGAATCCAGGGTCATGCTGCGCATGCGCTGGCGCATTTCCGCGCTCACGGCGCGCAGTTGATCGTCGTCTTCGAGCGCGCGCGGCGTCATCAGCACGAGCAGCTCGGTGCGGTTGTTGTTGTTCGTGGTGTTGGCAAACAGCGCGCCCAGCAGCGGGATGCTCGACAGGATGGGAACGCCGCTGCGGCCATTGGTGTCGTTTTCGCGGATCAGCCCGCCGAGCACGATGGGCTCGCCCGAGCGCACCGCGACACGCGTCTGAATCTGGCGCGTGAGGAACGCGCGCTGGCCCGTCGCCGAGTCCAGGTCGCCAACGTCGGTGACCTGCTGCGAGATGTCCATGGTGATCAAACCGCCCGCGTTCACGGACGGCGTGACGGAGAGCATCACCCCCGTGTCCTTGTAGGTGATGGATTCGGTTATGAGGTTGCCCGCGGTCACCGCGGTGGAGTTCTTCACGGGCTGCTGCTGGCCGACCTGGATGGTGGCGTTGTGGTTGTTGAGCACCAGCACGGAGGGGCTGGAGAGCAGGCGGACCTGCGATTTTTCGGCCAGGGCATTGAGCGTGGCGCGCACGATGCCGGCCTTGTTCAGCAGGGTGTACGAGAAGCCGGGCTGCTTGGCGCCGATGTCTCCGCTCTTGTGCATGTTCAGCAGCGCCTGCCCCTCCCGGCTTCCCGAGAGGCTGTTTTTCACGAACCATTCGACGCCGTATTGCAGGTTTCCCGTGAGGTTGACCTCGACGATGCTGGCCTCGATCAGCACCTGCGACGGCGCCTTGTCGAGTTCGCGCAGCGCCTGCTCGATGCGCCGGTATTCCGTGCGCGGGGCCCGGATGAGCAGGGCATTACGCTTTTCGTCGGCGACGATGCGCACATTGCCGTCGAGTTGGCTCGCGGGTACGGGCGTGGAGCCGCCCGGCGGGGGTCGGTCGTTTCCGCCCGAATTCTGGAGGGTCGGGGTCGATCCCGCCGGCGGTCTGCTGCCCGAGGTGTTGGCGCTGCTGCCGGCGGGCGAAGCGCGCCCGGTGCCCGGACTGAATTGCGTGGGCGCGGAGCCCGTGGCCACGCCGCCGCCCGACCTGGCGGCGGACTCGCCGCCGAACAGGCTGGTGAGCATGTCCGCCAGCTGCTGCGCGGAACCGTTTTGCACCAGGTAGACAAAGAGGCCGGCTTCGAGCGCGTCGGTGGGGCGGTCGAGGCGCCGGATCCAGGTTTCCACCTGGGTCAGCAGCTGGCTGCGCGGCGTGACCACGACCAGCGCATTCAAGCGCTCGACCGGGAACACCCGGATCAGCCCCCCAAGGGGTTGGCCACCTGCGCGGACGCGCCCTGGGCACCGGCCGCCGCACCCTTCGCGGCACCGGCGTTCCCCGCGTAGGGCTCGGTTCCGAGCATGGTCTGCAAGGCCTCGCGCACGACGTTCACGTTCACGTTTTCGAGAACGAACACCCCCAGCGACATGCCGGAGAGGAAGTCAACGTCAAACGCCTCGACCATCTCCAGCCAGCCGCCGAGTTGCGCCTTGCTGCCTTGCAGCACGAGCAGGTTGCGCAGGGTATCGACGTAGACGATGGCCTCGCGCGGCGCAAGCGGCCCGAGGATCTTGGCCATTTCCGCGGCAGCGACGTGGTTCAGCGGAACGATGACCGTGCCGGCGCCCGACAGGTCCTTGAAGCGCGCCGCGCCGACCACCGGGCGCGCGCCGACGGTGACCGCGCGCCGGGTCACGTGGTACATGTCGGCGCTGTCGCGCACGATCGCCAGGTCGTGCGGCAGGAGCACGGCGTCGAGCACGTCCAGGACCTGGTCGCGCGGCAGCGGCTGGCGGGTATGCAGGCTGACCACCGTATCGCCGCCGGCGTCGATGGTGTAGTTCAGGCGCAGCAGGTCGCCGAGCAGCGCAGACGCGAGGCTCGCGACGGTGACGTTCTCGAAGTTCAGCGAGACCTTCGCGCCCATGCTCAGAACCGGGTTCACCTGGGGAGCGATGTCGTGCTTGAAGAGCTGGTCGGTCCCCGGGAAAAGGAGCGAACCGGTGACGGGGGCGGAGCGCTGCGGGTCCTGGTCCTGCAGGTCCGCGGGCGCAGCGCCGGATTGCGGATTGCCTCCCGTCTGCGGCGCCGGCTTGGTCACCGCAGCAGGGGCGGGCGCAGACTCTGCTGCCGGGACGGGAGGAACGCTGCGCGTGCCGGCGCAGCCCGCAGTCAACATGGACAGCAAGAGAATGGATGGCCGAATCTTCATGGGGGAGGGTGACTCCGGTGTAGGGGGATGCGTCGCGCGGGGGCTCGGCCACTCCGATGGGTCTTCCCGCAGATGCATTGCGCTTGTAATTGTAACTTGGTTGCGCGACTCGGTAGTTACAAACCATCAATCAAGATTCAATATCTTTTCCAGAATTTCCAATACATCAGCCTTGCTCTTTGATGGATGTCCTGCGTAGCATTGATCCTTCAAATAAAACTCGTTGTGAACCATATCCACTTCCGTTGTCCATGAAAATTTCCACATACATTCTGTAGTCGATGGAATTGCCATGGATATAGAAAGAACACCTTTGCTTGATCTGAATTTTGTGTTGATAAATTCCTTTGGGACACAGATTCGCGCCTTATCATCTCTCAAACTCCATCTGGTCAACATTGCATCCACACCGTTGACTGAATATATTGTGTTCACTCTATGTGCAGATTCAGGCATGATATGTGTCTTTCCTATGTTTTCCTGATTTGGATGAAAATCAATTGTCTTTGTTTGTTGAAGATTTTTAAAATGATTTATAATATTCATGTATTCAATTTCAGTACCGATTGAAAGATAATCATCATTTTTGATTGTCGATGCATAGTAGAAATCCCTATTCGCATCTGCAATATCAGTATAGTGAATTCCAATCCCGCCATCGCATTGTGGGATTTGTGCAAAAGGCTGGGCGAACGCAGATGATGTGAACAAGCCAGCGATAATTATTGATTTGACTGGATACATCATCGCTCCTGAATACCCCAATTTGACAGGTTGCAAGCTGCCGGGACGAGAGGAACGCTGCGCGTGCCGGCGCAGCCCGCAGTCAACATGGACAGCAAGAGAATGGATGGCCGAATCTTCATGGGGGAGGGTGACTCCGGTGTAGGGGGATGCGTCGGAGATTGAAGCCAAGCTTGCAGTTCATTGATTTGCCCTGTCAGCGTCTGCACTATCGCCCATAAATGGCGATGGGGAAACTGATCAGCTCATCAGTTACAAACCATCAATCAAGCTTCAATATTTTGTCCAAAGTTTCCAATACATCAGCCTTACTCTTTGATGGATGTCCTGCGTAGCATTGGTCCTTTAAATAAAACTCGTTGTGAATCATATCCACTTCCGTTGTCCATGAAAATTTCCACATACATTCTTTAGTCGATGGAATTGCCATGGATATAGAAAGAACACCTTTGCTTGATCTGAATTTTGTGTTGATAAATTCCTTTGGAACACAGAGTCGCGCCTTATCATCTCTCAAATTCCATCTGGTCAACATTGCATCCACGCCGTTGACTGAATATATGGTATTAATCCTGTGCGCAGATTCCCGCATTATATGTGTCTTTCTTATGGCTTTCTGATCTGGGTGAAAATCAATTTCCTCTGCTTGTTGGAGATTTTTGGAATGATTTATAATATTCATATATTCAGTTCTGACGCCGACTGAAAAATAGCCATCATTTTTAATGATCGATGCATAGTAGAAATCTCTGTCTGCATCTGAGATATCAGTATAGCTAATTCCAATCCCACCATCACATTGTGGGATTTGTGCAAAAGGTTGGGCGAACGCAGATGACGCTGTGAACAAGCCATTCATAATTATTGATTTGACTGGATACATCATCGATCCTGAAGGCCCCAATTTGACAGGTTGCAATCCGTGGCCTCGGACCTATTGAGATAGCTTGTCAATCTGGTACTCGGGTCGTAGTAAGCATGCACACCTATAACAATCATATTGCCCTGCAATTCATCCCAACGATAATCAACGGCCTCTACAAAATCTGGATTTCCTGCCCTTACACTAGTGGCTACTTTGCGATTATGATTGAAAATCGAAAGTCGCGAATCCTGGAGGATTTCAGGATCAAGATACTTAATATCCCAAAAACTGCTTGTGTAATGTTTATATTTTCTGTATTCAGTTTTTCCAGATCTGGGGTGAGTGAATCTTTTGTAAACTCTGCTTTCTGCAAATAGATAATATTTTGCATTCCCGTAATCTGTCGTTATGGACTCAAATATCGCGTGGCGAGCCTGCTCGCCTCTGCTCTTATTTTTTAATTCGTAGAATCGATCAGGCATACCAAGATATTTGAAGAAGAGTAGTGCTTCCTTTTCAATTTTCAAATCGCGAAGCTCTGATATAAAACAAGCGCGAGATAACCTTCCCAGTGCAAAGGATGTTTTGGAGAGAAAAATACAAACAATAATAACCAACAAATGACGAAGCGTTGATGTTGACATGGTATTCAATTTTTCGAGTCGAATTGGTTGATACATGAGAGCCAATGCATAGAGCTGTGAATTATTAATAGCACATATAATCATCGCATCGTTCCCAAATTATTTTTGGCGGCGGCGGTTTTGGGCCAAGATCAATACTTCTCATCGGACGCGGAGTGGGGATAATATCAAATGGATCTGAAGCGGCTGATGCAGGTGGACTTGGAGGATTCGGCGTGGGGTTGCTTGCACCAAAAAATATCTTCACAGGGGAATTAGATATCTCCTTGGGGGAACCGACTCTGGGAATAATAAAGACGTGCACATCATGCCACTTGTTGTCAATGAGATTGGTCGGAATGGAATAATTCACAACAAATCCGTGATTTGAGTGCGTGCTGGCACATGCAGTTCCAACGGCAGCTTCCCTGGGCAGCTTCGATTCTGTCCCTGTGAGAAAGCGCTTATTATCACGCCATATATCACTCCACATGTGCACTGGAACCTGATAATCAGGATCATGCTTGTCACACGCCCATCCCGATATATAGGTACTATTGTACTGTTCTACGTCGCCTGCAGCTTGCACCGCAAACACGCCAGTAACGGCCATGGACGACAAGATGCCAATGGATATTTTTCTTGCACGCACAGGATTCTCCTTTACACGTTCAACGAAATTTTCAATCACTCTGCTACCCAGCCCATCAGCCAACGCAAGGCTGAAATGGAGAATCCAAGAAGACTTGGCATGCTCGCATCAGTTGCGGATGTCTCCCAATGCGGCCACCCGCTTGATCAGCTGAATTGGTGTTCTCCGGGATATCCATCTTGAGCCGCATGGCGCGCTTACGCGCAGCAGCGGCGGAGCGGGCGCTTGTGCCAGCTGCGGCACGGAGACCGCGTACATTCCCGACCTTTTGCCAGGGACCATGCGCAGAGACACCAGCCACCGAACCGCGCCCAGGGCGACCTACCGTGTCAGGAACTGGGCGCAGTACAACGCAGGGCTGATTGCATTTCGTTATACACAGCTCCCCTGAGCCTGAAGCTCGCGACAGAACCTGATGCCAGCGGCAAAGTCAAGAATGCGCTGCATTCCCAGCCAGATGGTCTTGACTCCGGGCTCACC
>NZ_AFAL01000394.1 GCF_000193225.1 Verminephrobacter aporrectodeae subsp. tuberculatae At4
CACCGCAAAGGCCCCGTTCGCCGCGACGTGGCCTGCGTCCAGGCTCAGGCCCTCGGTGTAGCTGAGCACCGCAGCGGCCCGGCCCACGGCAGTCCACGCCGCTGCGGCACTGAAGCTGCACGCCGCGCGGGCGCTCTACCCCGCCGCGGACCCGGCGCAGACGCCTGCCGGCCTGGGCGCGGGCTGGCTCATCGTGGCGGAAAGCCCGACGTCCTCCGATGCGCCGGCCGGTGACGCCGCGCGCCTGCTGGACAACATGCTGCGCGCCATGCAATTGCACCGGCACCCGCGCGTGTTCCTGGCGGCGCTGGAGCGCCCGGCGTCCGGCGGCGCGCAAGCCGACGGCGACATCCCGGCGGCCCTGGCCACCATGGTGGCCACGCTGCGACCCGCGATGCTGCTCGTGCTGGGCCATGTGGCCGCGCGTGCGGCGCTGGGTCGCAGCGAACCGCTGGGTCGCCTGCGCGCCGCTGCGCACCAGATCGCGGGTTGCCCGGCCGTGGTGACCTACGACCCCGCATTCCTGCTGCGCTCGCAGGCCACCAAGGCCGCCGCCTGGGCCGACCTGTGCCGTGCCCTGGCCACGGTGCGCAGCGCGGGCAGCGGTGCCACGGACGCCTGATTGCGCCGTCATCCCCGAGTCACAGTCCGGACATCGCGCGGTGCCATAATCCGGCGCCTGCCTGTTTTTTTTACGGAGAAATCTCCTTGGAAACCTACCCGAGTCGGTAGCTTTCAACTCCCCGGCCTGCCGTGGGGTTGAAAGCCGCCCCGAACCCCGCACCGCAGACGCCAAATCAAAGGGAGTGAGCCCATGCTCAACATCTTCACGCTCGCCAATGGCCGGTTGTGCCAGGAAGAAATCGAATCCCTGGAAGAACTGGCGCGTTTTCAGCCGATCTGGGTCGATCTGGAAGCCCCAACCCTCGAAGAAAAGCGCTGGATCAAGCAGCACTACGGCCTGTCCATCCCCGAAGACGCGATGGACGAGGACATCGAGGAATCCGCCCGCTTCTACGAAGAAGACAACGGCGAACTGCATATCCGCAGCGACTTCCTGATTGACGACGCTGAAGACCCGCGCTCGGTGCGCGTGGCCTTCATCCTGAACCAGCACAACGCCAACCTGAAAAGCCAGGGCGTGCTGTTTTCCATCCACGACGAGGACCTGCCCGTTTTCCGCCTGCTGCGCATGCGCGCACGCCGTGCACCCGGCCTGATCGAGGACGCCAAGGAGGTGCTGCTGAAACTGTTCGACGCGGACGCCGAATACTCCGCCGACACGCTGGAGAACGTCTACGACGAACTGGAAAAAGTCAGCAAGCAGGTGCTCGCCGGCGACGTGACCGACACCCGCGCCGGTGAAGTCCTGGCGGCCATCGCCCGCCAGGAAGACTTGAACAGCCGCATCCGCCGCAACGTGATGGACACGCGGCGCGCCGTGAGTTTCATGATGCGCAGCAAGATGCTCAACTCGGGACAATTCGAGGAAGCCCGCCAGATCCTGCGCGACATCGAATCGCTGGACAACCACACCGCGTTCCTGTTCGACAAGATCAACTTCCTGATGGACGCCACGGTCGGTTTCATCAACATCAACCAGAACAACATCATCAAGATATTCTCGGTGGCCAGCGTCGCGCTACTGCCCCCCACGCTGGTCGCGAGCGTGTACGGCATGAACTTCAAGTTCATGCCCGAATTGGACTGGTTGATGGGCTACCCCTATGCGCTCGCGCTGATGGCGATGAGCGCGCTGGGCCCCATGTGGTACTTTCGCAGGCGGGGTTGGTTGAAGTAAGCCCCTGCATGCCAGAGAAGACGTTGCGCCGTGTATCGACCAGAGCCTGTGTCCGCCGAGATTTGAAACCACCCGGGAATGCAAACTTCTTATTGGGCGGAATTTACCGGCTTGGCGCTGGTGCACTTTCTGGCCGTCATTGCACCGGGGCCGGATTTTGCCGTGACCATACACCAGAGCCTGCGCTTTGGGCGCGCAGTTGGCATGGTGACGGCCTTGGGCATCGGCGCCGGGATTTCCTTGCACGTCGGCTACACGCTATTGGGTGTTGGCGCATTGCTGCACACCTACCCCTGGTTGCTCACGCTGACCAGCCTGATGGGCGCCGCCTACCTGGCCTACCTCGGGCTGAGTCTGGTGCGCAGCCAAGCCCATGATTTCAGCGCAGACTCCCTGAACCTGAACCCTGCAGACACCGGGGAAGCTCCGCCATTGCGCAGGGCATTCCTGCTGGGTTTCCTGACCAACGCGACCAACCCGAAAGCGACCTTGTTTTTTCTGGCGATATTCACGACGCTGGTTCGGCCAACGACGCCGCTGCTGGTCCAAGGAGCTTACGGCCTGTGGATGTGCAGCGTGAATGCCGCATGGTTCATGCTCGTCGCGGCGCTGTTTACCGTGAACGGTATTCGCGTCGCATTCCTGCGCATTGGCCCGTGGATTGAACGCGTGATGGGGGTGATCCTGATGCTGCTTGCGCTGCGGCTTGTTTGGCAGGTCTTCGCTTGACGGCAATGACAGGGCTGCCCGTGAACACCAGCGTCACTGCCAAGCTCTACCACGAGCTGTTGCAGGCCATTGTCTCGGGCGCGCTCGCGCCCGGCGAGAAATTGAGCGAGCCGGTGATTGCGCGCCGCTTTGCGGCGAGCCGGGCTCCGGTGCGTGAGGCGATCCGCCGCTTGCAGGAGCGCGGGCTGCTCACCTACGTCGTCAACCAGGGCGTGCGGGTCGCGCAGCCGAGCGCGGCGGAGTTTCTGGCCTTGCTCGAGGTGCGCGAGGCAACCGAGGGCATGGCCGCGCGTCTCGCGGCCGAGGCCATGAGCGACGCCGA
Organism: Verminephrobacter aporrectodeae subsp. tuberculatae At4; assembly: GCF_000193225.1. Lineage (GTDB taxonomy): Bacteria > Pseudomonadota > Gammaproteobacteria > Burkholderiales > Burkholderiaceae_C > Acidovorax > Acidovorax aporrectodeae. The sequence goes on from NZ_AFAL01000394.1 coordinate 2,853, forward strand.
ACTGGCAACGCTTGGAACGCTCGTTGCCGGCCACCGGGACGCGATCGAGCGCAACCCGCATGGCGCCTACTTGCAGGACGAGGCGGAGGCCGATTTTCATTGGCGCATCGCCCGGGGCAGCGGCAACCCGATCCTCGCCGAACTGCTGTGCGAGCAGTTCTACCCGCGCCTGCGCCTGTGCCGGCGCCTGCATTCCACGGTCGCCGGGCGGGGACGACAGGCTTGGCAGGAACATATGCGCATCACCGAGGCAATCGGCCAACGCGACGGCGAGTTGGCGGAAGTGCTGATGCGCCGGCATATCCGCGCAGCGCGCAGCGCGCTCCAGCAGGCCCTGAACGCAGCCGACAAGACCCGCAAATGATCCCCCCGCGCAAGGACTTCAGCGCCCACGGTCCAGGGCCTGAGAAATTCACCAGCGCCCAACATCCCCTTGTAAACTGCATTCACCGCAGCTGGATCATGTCCATCCATGGCGAAAATCCTTCGCCATGGAAGCCGCAAGATGCGACAGGGTCGTCAGAGCAAGCTCAGGGACCGAAGGGCTGTAGCGCCAGGCACGGTGAGTCCGTCCGACTTGCGGGCATTGAGTCAGAAGGTGCGCTACGTCGGCCACGGGAACCACAAGCGGTTTCCGGCGGACTATGGCCTGACAAGCACCAGCCCACGGCCTACAAAGTCACTCTGCGACATGGCGAGGACCATCCGGCACGAAGAGGCTTTGGCCTTGCTTGTCAGTGGCGTTCTCAAAGGAACCATCAGCGCGCCGCGCGGGGACGGATTTCCGAAGTACATCTGGTCAGTTTCTGCTGCGCGGGAAGTGTTTGAAGCCAAATCCCACCCGAATGACAGTGGGCGCTACCATGGATATCCGCTCGAATATGAAGATGCCATGCGCGCCTATGTTCTCTCAATCTGGAAATAGCGATGCCGAGTAGCTGGGAAATCGATGTGGACTGGCAACCCCTGGAAGACGGGGAGCCCGAGGAAGCGGCCTGCCTGGCCTTGATCGGTATGCGCGCCTATGGTGTGCAACTGACGCAGGGCCACGACAAGCTCCTTGACAGTCTCAGGCAGGCCCCTCTGCTTTCCGGCTACCACTTGGCGCTGTGGTTTGCTTCCAACTGGTGGCGCTTGCGCTGGGAGCCCAGGCGCCAATCAACGGCCTGGGCTTTGGCGCACGGCATGGCGAGCATCGGGGAGGGCTACATATGGCCGCACATCGACTTCGCATCCGATGGCCGGTTCGTGCTGCTCAACGCCAGGCCCACGCTGAACCGACCTGGCACGCCTTTCCGGTACATCGCGCCTGAAACCACCTCCGCAATCGCCGCCGCGGATTTTGAAGCGGTGGTCGACGCGTTTGTCGCCACCGTCGTCCAGCGTCTCAAGGACCGCTCCTTGGCGGCAACCGGGCTTGAGTCCACTTGGTCCGCCGTGGTTGAGGAACGCGCCTCGCAAGCAATGACCACCAGAAGAAAGCTGGAAGCCTTGCTGGGATTCGACCCGCAGGACATGGACGAGTCCCGGTATGCCCGGTTGGAGGACGAAAGCAGGCGCATCGGCGCGGCAACGGTCGAGGAATTGGCCGCTGCGGCGGACCACGACGGATCCATCCCGACGGCTTCTGATCTGGACGCGATGGGCCGTGCGAGGGGTTACCCCTGCGGCGGATTCATTCAGCCTGCATCCGTCAGCGAACGCGGACCATCGGTGTTTGCCTGGAAGTCCGGCGAGACAGCCGCCAAGCTGCTGCGTGATCAAGAGCACCTTGGCCTGAACCCGATCACCAATGACACCCTGTCGGGTCTATGCGGCCTGCAAACCAAAGTCCTGAAGCCGGAAGATCGAACGGCTACAAGCCCGCAATTGTCATTTTTCGAACGTGGCAGGGCTGGAGAAGGCCGCGTTGTCCTGCGCTCCAAGTGGGCAGAAGGGCGCCGCTTCGATCTGGCGCGCCTGTTGGGCGACGAGTTGATGCGTGACGAGGACGAGCCCTTCAGTCCCGCCACCCGCTCGCAGACCTATCGCCAAAAGGCACAACGCGCGTTTGCTGCGGAGTTGCTGTGCCCGTTCCAAGCCGTCGAGGACATGCTCAATGGCGACTACTGCGAAGAAGCCCAGCAGGACGTGGCGGCGCACTTCAGCGTCTCTTCCCAGGCCATCCGGACCCAGCTTGCAAACCACGGGCGAATCGACCGGTTTGAACCGGACTGGGAGGTAGGCGCTGGCCGGTTGGTATCGCCTGATTGATCTGCGATTGAGAAATGCTCAACATCCCCCCGGGAACCGCACCTGGATGGTCACAGGGCGTGCTGCGCCCGTGAGCCAAACCTTGAATTCCCGTCGTGACACATGGAAGTAATAGCAGCCGTTGAAGCTGTCTTCTCTGCTGCTGGCGTCCTTATTGGCGCAATCCATGGCCAGTTCCACCCACCTTTTATCCAGATTGTCCTTTCCCACAGCGGCGGTCCAAGACGGTCTCCAGGGGAATTTGATGTTCGGTTCGTAGATCTCGTCACTGCGCTCAACCCACGTCAGCGCGGGACGCAGGGAGGTGAATGCTCCCGGTTTTTCAGCGCCAGAAATCCCAGTATCTTTGTCGCCGTCTGACAGGGCCACTTGGTAGTATTGCCGCCTCTTGATGCGCACAGGCTTCTCATCGAGGATCACCTCCAGCGAGTTCGTAATGGGCGCATTGAACTCGAAAACGCCGGAGGCGTTAGCCACCAGTGGTTCGGAGACATTGCCATCTTCGTCCTTGACCCGTATCTCAAGCGCATGGACAGGGATACACAGCAGAGCCAGAGCCGTGCCAAAGCACGCCGCCAGGCGGGAGATGACAGCAAATCGCCATTGGATAAATGGGTTTTGATACGCTTGCTGCAACAGCGATGATTTCGAGTTCATTTGAATCCTCCAATGGCGCGGATGCGCAACGTGATGGCAGGGTTGGGTGGAAGCAAGGGAAAACCAGTCAGCGTCCACGGTCCAGGTCTAGCCCGGGCGTTTGAGCTCGGGTTTGGCGAAGCGGCAGTTCGCCAGCACCGGCAAGACCCGGCGTGCATGCCGGATGCGCGCCGGGTCGATCTCGGCGGTCAGCAGGGCCGGGCCTTCGGCGGCGCGTGCAATGACCACGCCCAGGGGATCGACCACCATGCTGTGGCCGATGTTGCGCTCGCCGCATTCGCCCGTGGCCACTGTGTAGCAGGTGTTCTCGAGGGCGCGCGCGGTGAGCAGCACCTCCCAGTGGGCCTCCTTGCGCGGGCCCTTGACCCAGGCTGCGGGCAGCACCAGCACCTCGGCGCCGTCGAGCGCAAGGCGCCGGGCCAGTTCGGGAAAGCGCAGGTCGTAGCAGGTCATCAGGCCGATCTTCAGCCCCGCGACATCGACCAGGGGCGGCACCTCGTCGCCGGGCGCGACGCTGCCCGACTCCTGCACCGAGAACGCGTCGTAGAGATGGAGCTTGCGGTACTGCGCCAGGAGCTTGCCGTCGCGGATCGCGATCAGCAGGTTGAAGACCTTGTCGTTCGCTGCGGGCACGTGGACGCACATCATCACCGTGCTCTGCGCGCCGCGACTGGCTTGCAGCAGTTGGGTCACGAACGGGCCGTCGAGCGGCTGCGCCGACTTGCGCACCAGGTCGGGGTCGGTGATGTCGCGCGCCAGCACGCCCTCGGGCAGGACCAGCAGATCCGCGCCCTGGCGCCCGGCCTGCGCCATCAGATCCAGGCAGGTGTCGGCATTGCGCTGCCATTCACGGTCAACGGCAAACTGGCCGAGTGCGACTTTCATCATGCATCCTTTGTTCCAATGCCCTGCTGCCACCCGGCCAGCGGAAACAATTCCCGGGGCGAGAGGCAGGTCTGCGTGATTCTCTGGGCGTGCAGTTCCTTGCCGAAGTCGGCAATCATTTGCTCATTTTGCACAAAGCCGTTGCGGTTCCATGAATCCGGCAGGTCGCGCGCGGTCTGTTGCAGTTCGTCAATGATCCAGGGCGTGGTGTCCGCGTACTTGCGGCGCTTTTCCAGCCACAGCCGGGCCGCCTCGTCGAGCAGTTCGCTGAGCGCCTGCGGCAGGCCCGGCCAAGCCTGCACGAGGGCCTTTCTGATTCCCAGCACATGGATTCCGGGCACGTAGCCCGTGGTCCGAAAATAATCGACCTCGGCCTGCCGGCAATGGGGCAGCAGGGGCCGCAGGCCGCAGGCCGGTTCAAAAAAGCCGGGCGGCATGAAGGGTGTGAAGACGGCGTCGAGCGCGCCCGCGTGCAGCAGATCGACCAGGGGGCGCTCGTCCGCCACGGCCTCGATGTGGCCCGCCTGCCCATGGCCGTGGAGCCGATCGACGACCGGGTGCGCGGCCGTCAGGCGGCCGACGAACCACTGGGCGTCGGCCATGCCGATGCCGGCCTGGCGCAGGATGGCGCGGGTCCAGACGTTGCCCGAGTCCTGCCAGCCAGTCAGCCCGATGCGCTTGCCGGCGAGCTGCCCGATCTGCGTCCAGGGGCTTTGCGCCGCCGTGATGATGCAGCGGTGGCGGAATGCGCGCATCAGGAAATGCGGCACACCGACGATGGCCTCGTCGCCGCGCGCACGCGCCTGGGCATAGCGGCTGAACGAGATCTCGCCGGCGTCGTAGCGCGGATCGGCGGCCAGGTCCTCGGGAAGGGTCCCGACACGGTGGAGTTCGACCTGGACCTCGCTGGAGCGCAGATCACCGAGCGCCAGGGGCGTCAGATAGTCCCAGTCGCGCACCGCCAGGCGCAGCACGGTCTTTGTCATCGCGGTCCGTTCCCCGTTCAGTCGAGCGCAATGCCGCGGTCCTGCGCCAGCTTGCGCCAGCGCGCGCGGCTCTTGCGCTGCTCTTGCAGCAGCGCGTCGCCGATCAACGCATCGGTCTCGGTGTCGCCCATCGCCTGCAGCTTGGCGCGGACCTGGGGCGATTGCAGCGTCTCCTTCAGCGTGTGCTGCAATTTTGCGAGCACGGTCGGCGGCGTGGCGCGGGGCGCGTACAGGGCGGTCCAGCCCAGCAGTTGCAGTTGCGGGTAGCCCAGTTCACCCACCGTCGGCACCTCGGGCAACGCGGCCAGGCGCGTGGTGTCGGTCACGGCCAGGGCCCGGAGCTTGCCGGCCCTGATCAGCGCCTGCGTGGCCGAAGGCGTGTCGAACTGCATGTCAACGCTGCCGCCCAGCAGGTCCACCTGGGCCGGGCCCGGTCCCTTGTACGGCACGTGCCTGAGCGGGCTGCCACTCAGCAGGCTGAGCATTTCTCCCAGCATATGCGGGTTGGTCCCCGGGCCGGCGCTGGCGTAGCTGATTTTTTCGGGGTTGGCCTTGGCGCTTGCGAGCAGTTCATCCAGGCTCTTGATGCCGGACTGGCTGTTGACCACCAGCAAAAAGGGCGAGACGCCGATGCGCCCGATCGGCGCGAAGTCGGCGTCGGCGTCATAGGGCAGCTTGCGCTTGGACACCGCCGGCAGCATCACCATCACGCTCGATGCCCCGACGAGCAGCGTGTAGCCGTCGGCCGGGGCCTTGGCGACCACATCGACCCCGATGGAGCCGCCCGCGCCGGCGCGGTTGTCAACCACCATCTGCTGCCCCAGTCTGCGCCCCATGTCTTGCGCCACCAGCCGGGCCGTCACGTCCGACGACGAGCCGGGCGTGGTGTGCACGATCAGCTTGATCGGCCGCACGGGATAGTCCTGCGCATGGCCCGCATGGCTGGTGAGGGCCACGAGCCCGATGAGCAGGAGAAAGGAAGCGATTCGACCTTGCATGGGATGACTCCGTGGTGGGTGCTGGCAGCGGATACCGGGTACCGGATACGCCTCGTTGCGCAGAACACTGTATGTCGCTGGATGCGCGCAGGCCAATTGGAATTTTCAACCGCACACGGCGGTGCGCCTTGCAAGCACCATGGGGCATGCAAGGGCCAGGCTGCTGCGGGGTGTTTCATTCCAGCCGGAGCTGGACTTCCTTGATCACGGCGGCCCATTTGCGCCTTTCAGCGACCAGGAACTCGCGGAATTCGTCCGGGCTGCTGCCAACGACCTGCATGCCGTCCTGAACCAGGCGTTGCGCGATCTCCGGCTGGCGCAGCACCTGCACCAGATCGCGTTGCAAGCGCGCAAGCACGTGGGCCGGGGTGCCCTTGGCCGCGCACAGCCCGGTCCACGCCACGGGGTCGAACCCGGGCACGCCGGCCTCGGCGAATGTGGGCACCTCGGGCAGCGACTGCAGGCGCTGTAGCGCCGCCACGCCAAGCACGCGCAGCTTGCCGGATTTGGCGTAAGCCAGGGAGCTGATGGGTTGATCGAAGATCAGCGAGACTTGGCCGCCGATCAGGTCCGTCATCGCCTGCCCCGTTCCCTTGTAAGGCACATGGACGATGTGGATGCCGGCGCGCAACTTGAGCATTTCCCCCGCCAAGTGGCCCATCGTGCCGTTGCCGGACGAGGCGAAATGGAGTTCGCCCGGATGGGCCTTGGCGTAAGCAATCAGTTCCGGGACGCTGCGGATCGGCAGCGCCGCGTTGGCCAGCGCAATGTACGGCGTGTTGGCGATCAGCGAGACCGGGACGATGTCGGTCCGTGGGTCGTATCCGGGTTTCTGCAGCAGCGGCTGTATGGTCAGCAACCCGGTGGTGCAAATCATCAGGGTGTGGCCGTCGGCGGGCGCTTTGAGCATGCTGTCGGCAGCGATGCTGCCCCCGGCGCCGGGGCGGTTGTCGATCAGCACCTGCTGGCCCAGCGCCTCGGACAGCTTGGGCGCCAGCAGACGGGCGACGATGTCGTTGGAGCCCCCAGGAGAAAACCCCACCAGGATGCGCACGGGCCGCACGGGGTATGCGGGCTCGGCATGCGCGGTGGGGGCCAGCAGCAACGCGCTCGTCACGGCAAGGCAAAGGCATTGGAGCAGGGGGTTCATGGTGCGGCCTGGGTCTATGGAATGCAGGAATCGGCCGTGCCGCCCACGGCGGGCGTCAACGCCGCAGCGGCGGCCGCGATCCGGCGGCAGCCCTCGTCGAGTTGCGCGCTGCTGGTGGCAAACGACAGCCGGAAGTGGGCATCGACGCCGTAGGCCGAACCCTGCAGCACCGCCAGGCCCTGCGCGTCCAGCAACCAGTCGGATCAGGCGACAAGCAGCTTGGCGTGCGCCGTACCCGATCCCAGGCATTATTTTCCATAGTCGGGGCAGGAATTGCAGACGCTGGTTCGAGATTGCCAAAAAGGGTGATTTTTCCAGCCTGGCGGGAATCCCATGTCTGCTACTGATAAATGCGCAACGGCGGGAAAACCGTCGATCATGCTTCGCATGCGCTTGCGCCACGACGAGTTCGGCGAGACCTTATCCATGAAATGCATCAAGATGCAAATCACGACGTACAACCTGGCCGTGATGTCAGGTTTGCCGATAAGTGGGTCGAATGACGGTATGTCCCCTCGAGCAGGCATCTTGGGTTGATCGACCAAGTTTTTGTTCCACAACCGACTGTGGTGTGCCGCGACATTCCGGACGAAGTTCATCGAACGCAACCAGCTCTCCATGACCCGCCAGTCCGGAATACCGTATTTCATGGCGATAGCGGATTTGTCAGCGATCGTCATGCCTTTGTAAAAGGTCGAGAGCATGCCAAACTCCCAAATTTCGACTGAAACCCAAATCGGTAATAGCAGATCGTACTTTTGTTTGTAGTGTTGAACGAAATCTTCTTTCGACCTTCCCAGGACTTGGTTGTACCGATCGAGCCATTCTTGATGACCGGTTTTCCCGGTTCGTGCTTGGAGTTTCTTGGTGAAGGCTCCGTGCAATAGCTCTGGCTTCGTGTAGGCGAAAGGGTCATGTGCCCCTACTTGGTAAGCAATAGCCACCCGGAGCGCCACCTCGATCCGCTCTATGGCGTCAAGCACCAAGAGCCGAAGGCGCTTGTCAAAAATGTACAAGTCCAACGCGTGTTCAAAACGGGTGCCAGGACAAAATTCGTTCTCGCGATGAACTGTGATTTTTTGAGTGACCGGATCCTGTGTCAGGGACGTTTCCCGGAAGGAATACCAGTAAGCGCTGAGGCGGTAGTACCCAATCTGTTCAAGATAGAGCAGAGCGGCTGCATCGTCTGTCATCCCAAGGCCACGCGCCTTCAGCAACTCCAATTGCTGTTGGAAACTGAGGTAGGGCTTGTTGCAGGTTGACATTTCGCCCCGGAACAACACAAGAAATAGAAAACCCGCCCGTACGTCTTTCGACGCAGAGGAGCGGGCCGTGTTGCTGCCGATTCTATCGTGGCTGGTGGATCCAAGTCAATGGGAACTAGAAATGGGCTTGGCCAAGCCCGGCGCACCGGTCCCGACGCCGCGCCGGATCGACCGCAGGTCCCTCAGCCGGCTGAGTTGGCTGAGTCAGCGGGCGCCGGTTTCCTTCGCGCGCGCACGCGGGCCAGAAGCGGCGGGAGGACCAGCACGAGGAGCGCGAGCACGAGCAGCGTGGCGGCTGTGGGTGTGCCGATGAGCACGTGCCAATCACCCTGGCCGACCGCCAGCGCGCGCCGCAGCTGGATTTCCGCCTGCGGTCCGAGGATCAGGCCGATCAGCACCGGGGCAATCGGGAAGTCATGGACGCGTGCGACATAGCCGATCAGTCCCAGGCCGCACATCAGCGCCAGGTCCATCCAGGAGGTCGATGCGCCCCAGACGCCGACCAGCGCAAAGACGATGATTCCGCCATAGATGGAGTGCCGTGGCAGCAGCAACAAGCGCACCCAGACGCCGACCAGCGGCAGGTTCAGCACGAGCAGGATCAGGTTGCCGATGTACAGGGAGGCGATCAGCCCCCAGAGCAGTTCGGGGTTGGTGTCAAACAGCATGGGTCCGGGCTGCAAGCCGTAATTCTGAAACGCTGCGAGCAGCACGGCGGCGGTTGCGGTCGAGGGCAGGCCGAGGGTCAGCAAGGGCACCAGGATTCCCGCGGCGGCGGCGTTGTTCGCCGCTTCGGGGCCGGCGACACCCTCGATCGCGCCGTGGCCGAATTCCTCGGGATGCCGGGACAGGCGGCGCTCCAGCGCGTAGGACAGGAAGGTCGGAATCTCGGTGCCGCCGGCGGGCAGTGCGCCAATCGGAAAGCCGAGGAGGCTGCCGCGCAACCAGGGTTTCCAGGAGCGGCGCCAGTCCTGGCGCGTCATCCAGCGGCCGCCCGCAAGCGGGTTCGGCGCCGCCGGGATGCGGCGGCTGTGCCTGGCCACGTAGAGCGCCTCGCCGACGGCGAAGAGCGCGACCAGAACGACGGTGAAGGAGACGCCGTCGAGCAGTTCGAGCCGGCCAAAGACCATGCGCGCCTGCCCGGTCTGGGCGTCGATGCCTATCGTTCCCAGCGCCAGGCCGAAGAACAGCGCGGTGAGGCCGCGCACCAGGGAACGCCCCATGACCACGGCGACCGCGGTGAAGGACAGCATCATCAGCGCGAAATAATCCTCCGGCCCGAAGAAGAAGGCCAGTTCGGCAATCGTCGGCGCCAGGAAACTCAGCGCCAGCGTGCCGACCGTTCCCGCGACAAAGGAGCCCAGCGCCGCCGTCGCCAGCGCGGCGGCGCCGCGCCCTTGGCGCGCCATGCGATTGCCTTCGAGCGCGGTCATCACCGTGCCGCTTTCGCCGGGGGTGTTGAGCAGGATCGACGTGGTCGAGCCGCCGTACAGCGCGCCATAAAGGATGCCGGCGAACATGATGAAGGCCGAGGTGGGCTCCACGTGCGCCGTCACCGGCATCAGCAGCGCGATCGTCAGCGCCGGTCCGATTCCGGGCAGGACGCCGACGGCGGTTCCCAGGGCGCAGCCGACCAGCGCCCAGAACAGGTTCATGGGCTGCAAGGCGACGGCAAACCCGCCAAGGAGTTGGCTCGGGATGTCCAGCATCGCGTCAGCCCGGCAGGGGCAGGAAGGCGCCCAGACCGATGCCCAGGCGGGAGAAGACGAACCAGGTGAGGCTGCCGAGCAGCGCGCCGACCACGAGGTCGCGCCCCGTGCGCGGCGAGCCGAAGGCGCGGGCCACCAGCGTGAAGGCGAGCATCGCGGTCAGCGGAAAACCGAGCCAGCGCATCGTCAGCAGCGGAACGCCCATGCCCGCCAGCGCGAGCAGCAGGGCCTGGCGTGACGCCGGCGCTGCGCTCGCGTCCGCGTCCGCGTCTCCGTCCCCATCCGCGTCCTCGGGCGCGACGGCCGTGAACGTGCCGCGCAGCGCCTGCACGATCAGAATCAGTCCGAGAAGCGTCAGGCCGATCCCTTCCACAAAGACGATGGCCTCCGGGCCCAGCCCGACGTACCCGGTGGTGGAAGCGATCCCGGACGCGCCATGGATCCAGAGCGCGCCCATCAGGGCAACCCCCAGCCCGATCCACCATGGCCGCGCCACCCGGTTTGCTTGGTGTGTGTCGTGCATCGTTCGGTCTCCTGCGAAATGGGCGTGGAAATCGGCGTGGGCCATGGCGCGCAGCGCCTGCGGTCGGCCGGGGGCTATTTCAGAATGCCGACGTCCCGGAGCGCGTCCGACCAACGGGCCTCCTCGCTCTTGAGGAAGGCGGCGAACGCGTCGCCCGGCAGGTAGGCGTCTTCCCAGCCCTGGGTTTTGAGCGTTTCCTGCCAGACCGCAGACCCGTGCAGCGCGGCGAAGCGATCGAGCCAGAGCTTGCGCGCGGCCGCGCTCATTCCGGGCGCGCCAACGAAACCGCGCCAATTGCCCATCTCCACCGGAATTCCGGATTCCCTGAGCGTGGGCGCATTCAGTCCCTCGACCCGCGTGGGGCCGGAGACCGCGATGATGCGGATGCGCCCGGAGTCGGCGAAGCGGCGGAACTCCGAGACGCCGGAGATCGCGGCCCGGAGCTTGCCGCCGCCCAGCGCGGCGAGGATCTCGCTGCCGGAGAAGGACACGAAATTGATCTTCGAGACCGGCGCGCCGGCGTGCTTGGCGAGCAGCGCGAGCATCACGTGGTCGACGCTGCCAGCCGACCCGCCGCCGACCGGGAGCGCGCCCGGATCGGTCTGCAAGGCCTGCATGAAGTCCTGCACCGTCCTGATGGGCGAAGCGGCCGGAACGGCGATCGCGTTGTACTCGTTGGTCAGGCGCAGCAGCGGCGTGGTGTCGGCGAGCGACACCGGCGTCTTGTTGCTGATGGCGCCGCCGACCATGATGACGCCCGTCACCATCAGCGCGTTGTCGTCGCCCTTGGCGGTGCGGACGAATTCGGCCAGGCCGATCGTTCCCGCCGCGCCGCCCTTGTTCGTGAAGGACGCACCATCGGTAAACACCTTCGATCGGGCAAAGGCCGCCAGCGTGTGGCGGGCGGCGCCGTCCCAGCCGCCGCCCGGATTTGCCGGGATCATCACCCGCGCGGGGTCGGCCGCGGCCGTCCCGGAAACCAGCGCCAGCGCCAGCGCGCCAGCCATCACCATTCGCTTTTGCATTGTGTGTCTCCTCTGTCTCCATCTCCATGTCGCCCTGGCGCACCGTGCGCGCAGGGTCGATTGCCGCCTGCTCTTGCCTGCTACCGCGCCGCCAGCTCCGGCGTGACGGAGGCAACGATCGAGGCGTCGAGCGCCTCGTAGTCGGGCAGACCGATCGTCGCGTAGAGCTCCGCCCGGGTCTGCATTTGCCCGACCATGCCGTGCGTGCCGCCGTCGCGGGCGAGCGCCGCGTAGAGCTGCGCCTGCGCCCGGTTGGCGACCCGCAGCGACGAGACCGGCCAGATCACCATGCGGTAGCCCATGGCCTCGAACTCGGCCGCGGTGAAAAAGGGGGTGCAGCCAAACTCGGTCATATTCGCCAGCAGCGGCACCCCTTGCGGCATGCGCTGCGCGAACTCCTGAAACATCGCGGCCGTGCTCAGCGCTTCCGGGAAGATCGCGTCGGCGCCCGCCTCCAGATAGAGCTGCGCGCGCGCGATCGCGCCGCCGAGCCCTTCGCTTGCCGCAGCGTCGGTGCGGGCGACGATGTACAGATGCCGGCGCGCCGTCACGGCCGCAGCGATCTTCGCCGCCATGTCACGCGCGTCGGCGAGTTTCTTGTGGTTCAGGTGGCCGCATTTCTTGGGCAGCAGTTGGTCCTCGATATGCACCGCAGCGGCGCCCGCGTCCTCGAAGACGCGGACCATGTGCATGACGTTGAGCGCCTCGCCGTAGCCGGTGTCGCCATCGACCAGCACCGGCAGGCCGCTCGATCGCGCCAGTTGCCGGATGAAGAAGGCGACCTCCTCGACGGTGATGATTCCCAGATCGGGCAGGCCCATCGACGCGGTCATCGCGGCGCCGGACAGGTAGAGCGCGTCGAAACCGGCGGCTCTGGCCTGAAGCGCCGCCATGCCGTTGTGCGCGCCGGGCATCCTCAGGATGCCCGCGCGCGCAAGCAGCGCGCGCAGGCGCTCGCCCGCCGGCTGCGTTGGACAATCCGCGGCAACGAGGTAGGGCATGGGCTTCAGACTTCGCCTGCGTAGAGATCGACGTAGTCGGGCACCGCCATGGCCTCGAGCTGCGCCTGATCGAGCGAGACCGCGAGGATTTGGCGCTGGCGCTTGGCGACGAAGCGGCGCGCGAGATGCGCGCGGAACTTGGCCTCGAGCAGCGCCATGGCCTCGGCGCGCCGCCGCTGGTGGCCGATCGGGTACGCCACCATGCACTCGGGCAAGCGAGTGCCGTCGTTCAGCGTGAGCGCCAAGGCGTTGGCGATCGCGCGTTTTTCCGGGTCGTGGTAGTCGCGCGTGAAAGCGGGGTCCTCGACGCATTCGATCCGCTCGCGCAGCGCGTCGATGCGCGGGTCGGCGGCCACCGCGTCCTCGTAATCGCTGGCGCTCAGGCGCCCGAAGATCAGCGGGACGGCGACCATGTATTGCAGCGCATGGTCACGATCGGCCGGGTTGTGCAGCGGCCCGCGCTTGTCGATGATGCGCATGCAGGCCGCCTGGGTGCGGACCCGGACCGAGGCGATGTCATCGCTGCTGCGCCCCATTTCGCGCAGCTGGCCGTGCAGCGCCATGGCGGCCTCGACGGCGGTTTGGGCGTGAAACTCCGCCGGATGGGAGATCTTGAACAGCACGTGCTCCATCACGTAGCTGCCGTAGGGGCGCTGAAATTTGAACGGCTGCCCACCAAAGCAGGCATCGTAGAAGCCCCAGTGCTTCGCCGTCAGGGCCGAGGGGCAGCCCATCTCGCCGCTTCGCGCGATGAGCGCCAGCCGGACCGCGCGGCTCGTGGCGTCACCCGCCGCCCAGCTCTTGCGCGACCCGGTATTCGGCGCGTGCCGGTAGGTCCGCAGCGCCTGGCCATCGACGAAGACCAGCGACAGCGCGGCGATGACCTCGTCACGGCCGAGACCGAGCATGGCGCAGACGACGGCGGTTGACGCCAGCTTGACCAGAATCACATGGTCCATGCCCACCGCGTTGAAGGCGTTCTCCAGCGCCAGGCAGCCCTGGATCTCGTGCGCCTTGATCATCGCCGTCAACACCTCGCGCATCGCCATCGGCGCGCGGCCCGCGGCCACGGCCTGGCGCGAGCGCCAGTCGGCCACCGCGAGGATGGCGCCGAGGTTGTCCGACGGATGCCCCCATTCGGCCGCAAGCCAGCAATCGTTGAAATCGAGCCAGCGGATCATCGTGCCGATGTTGAACGCCGCCTGCACCGGGTCGAGCTGGTAGGGCGTTCCGGGAACGCGCGCGCCGTGCGGGACGATGGTTCCGGCAACGATGGGGCCGAGCAGCTTGGTGCACTCCGGGTATTCCAGTGCCGCGAGCCCGCAGCCGAGCGTGTCGATCAGGCAGTTGCGCGCCGTCTCGTAGGCGAGCGCGCTATCCACCCGGTAGTTCAAGACATAGTCGGCGATGTCGGCGAGTACGGCGTCCGGCGCCGGGCGGTCATTGTTGCTGGCTGGATTCATGAACGGGCAGTCTCTGGCTGGCGGCCAGGGGTCGAAAGCTTTAATGTCGACAATTCTGGCGGTTCAATGCGATTCAAGCAAGGGTGTTTGGCCTGAATTTCCCAATATTGTCGACAACTATCCCTGACGGCGTCTTTGCCGGGCATCGATCAGGGACGGATCAACCGCAACGCGCGGCGGCGGCCATTTTCCAAGCGTCTTGCACTCCGGGTACACCCTTATGATCCCGGCCTGCCCCCGCATTGCCGCAGCACACCCCCTCCATGTCCGCCATCTTCAACTTCACCTTCGTCCCCTGGTTTCGCTCGGTGGCGCCGTATATCCACAAGTTCCGCAACCAGACCTTTGTGATCGGCTTGACCGGGGAGGGCATTGCGGCGGGCAAGCTGTACAGCATTGCGCAGGACCTGGCGCTGATCCAGGCGATGGGCGTGCGCATCGTGCTGGTGCACGGTTTTCGCCCGCAGGTGAACGAGCAACTGGCCGCCAAAGGCCACGCCGCCCGGTACGCGCATGGCATGCGCATAACGGACTCGGTGGCGCTCGACTGCGCGCAGGAGGCCGCAGGCCAGCTGCGCTACGAGATCGAGGCGGCTTTCAGCCAGGGCCTGCCGAATACCCCGATGGCCGGGGCCACGGTGCGCGTGATCTCGGGCAACTTCCTGACCGCGCGGCCCGTGGGCATCGTGGGCGGCGTGGACTTCCAGCATTCGGGGCTGGTGCGCAAGGTTGACGTGGCGGGAATTCAGCGCACGCTGGACATGGGCGCCCTGGTGCTGCTCTCGCCGTTCGGCTTCTCGCCCACCGGCGAGGCCTTCAATCTGGGCATGGAAGAGGTGGCCACCAGCGTGGCGATCGAACTGCGGGCCGACAAGCTGATCTTTCTGACCGAGGTGCCCGGCATCCGCATGCAGCCCGGCGCGCCCGACGGCGAAGACAACCCCATAGACACCGAGCTGCCGCTCGCAGACGCGCAGGCCCTGCTGGCCCGCTTGCCCAGCGCGCAGCAACCCACCGACGCCGGCTTTTATTTGCAGCATTGCGTCAAGGCGTGCAAGGCCGGCGTGGAGCGCAGCCACATCCTGCCGTTTGCGGTCGATGGCTCGCTGCTGCTCGAGGTCTATGTGCACGATGGCATAGGCACGATGGTCATCGACGAGAAGCTGGAAGAACTGCGCGAGGCCAGCATCGACGACGTGGGCGGCATCTTGCAACTGATCGAGCCGTTCGAGAAGGACGGCACGCTGGTCAAGCGCGACCGCACCGAGATCGAGCGCGACATTGCCACCTACACCGTCATCGAACACGATGGCGTGATCTTCGGCTGCGCCGCGCTCTACCCCTACCCCGAGGCCAGGACGGCCGAGATGGCGGCGCTCACCGTGTCGCCACAGAGCCAGGGAACGGGCGATGGCGAGAAACTGCTCAAGCGCATCGAGCAGCGCGCGCGCAGCATGGGGCTGGACAGCATTTTCGTTCTCACCACCCGCACCATGCACTGGTTTCTCAAGCGCGGCTTTCAGTCCGTGGACCGGGAATGGCTGCCCGACGCGCGCAAGCGCAAGTACAACCCGGACCGGCGCAGCCAGGTGCTGGTCAAGCGGCTGTAGGGCACGCCGTCTCCGGGAGCCGCCGCAGTGCCGCCAGCGCGTCCGTGTCGGTGCGGTGCAGGGCCAGACCGTCTAGCAGCCCGGCCTGGCGCAGTACCTGCTCGGCGGGCAGCTTCAGTCCGCTCAGATGCAGGCTGCCGCCCCTTGACTGCATGAGGGCGAGCAACTGCGCAAAGGTTTCCACCCCGGTCACGTCGATGCGGTTCATGGGCTGGGCGAGCAGGCACAGGTGCAGCACGTCGGGATGCGCCGCCAGATGCTCCGTCACGCGCCGCTCCAGCGCGCTCGCCGAGGCAAAGTCCAGCTCCGCGTCCATGCGCAGCGCCAGCAGCCGGGGCGCCAGCGGGGGCAGATTCCACAGATGGCGGTCGCGCAGGCTGCCGTCGGGATGCAGGCCCACCTCGATGATGCGCGGGTGCAGCCGCAGGTACAGGAAATGGCTCAGGTTCATGAGCAGGCCCACCAGAACGCCCCAGTACATGCGCGGAGCCGTGGCCAGCGTCAGCGCCCAGGTGACGGCGGCGATCATGGCCTCCACGCGCGACACGCGCCACAGCCGCGGCAGCGTTGCGGGCCGGATCAGGCCGCTCACCGCCGTGATCACCACGGCGGCCAGCACCGACTGCGGCACATGGTAGAGCGCGGGCGTGAGCCACAGCAGCAGCACCAGCATCAGGCCGACGGTGAACAATGCGGCCCAACCGCTCTTGG
>NZ_AFAL01000393.1 GCF_000193225.1 Verminephrobacter aporrectodeae subsp. tuberculatae At4
GGGGGGAGGTCCCGTTCGGCGGCCGCGCGGCATTCGGGGTAGTAGCGGTCCACGGTGTAGTCCGCCAGGGCCTGCAGCTGCGCGTGCAGGCCGTTCGCGGCAAAGTGCTCGAAATGGCCGAAGCGCAGGAAACTGGGCGCCACGCGGGTCAGCACGGCGGCCGTTTCTGGTTCCTCGCGGTGCACGGGGGCGGGCGATCCGCTGAGGCACAGCGCGCGCGTGGTGGGGATGCCCAGGCCGTGCATGGCCTCGCTGCACAGGAACTCGCGGATGCTCGAGCGCAGCACGGCGCGCCCGTCGCCCATGCGCGAATAGGGCGTGCGGCCCGCGCCCTTGAGCTGAATCTCCATGCCGCCCGCGGTTTCGCCGAGCAAGATGGCGCGGCCATCGCCCAACTGGCCGGCCCAGACGCCGAACTGGTGTCCGCCGTACACGCTCGCCAGCGGGCGCGACCCCGCGAGCAGGGTGTTGCCGGTAAAAGCCTGCAACGCTGCGTCACTTTGCAGCCAGGATGCGTCCAGGCCGATCAGGCGCGCCACGTCCGGGCTCGTTCCCACCCAATGCGGGCGGGGCAGCGGGGCAGGGCGCAGCTCGGTGAAAAAATCCGGCCCCAGGGCGGCAAAGCCGTGACTCCAGTCCAGGCCGACGTCGGCGGGGGTGTCGCTTTCGGCGCGCAGGTTCATGGCAGCGATTGTCTCGCACTGCGGATGACCCGGCGGCGCCACGGGTCAGAACGCGACTTGCTCGCGCCCCTTGAGCGCGAGCATGGCGCGCGCTTCGTCGGGCGTCGCCACTTCCAGGCCCAGGCCCTCGATCAGGCCGCGCACGCGCTGCACCTGCTCGGCATTGCTGCGGGCGAGCCGGCCGGGGCCGCTCCACAGCGAATCCTCCAATCCCACGCGCACATTGCCGCCCATGACCAGCGACTGCGTGGCGACGGGCATCTGGTTCCTCCCTGCCCCCAGCACCGACCAGACGTAGTCGCTGCCGAACAGCCGGTCGGCGGTGCGCTTCATGTGCGCCACGTCCTCGGGGTGCGCACCGATGCCGCCCAATAGACCAAACACCGACTGAATCAGAAAAGGCGGCTTGATCAGCCCGCGCCCGATGAAATGCGCGGCGGTGTAGAGGTGGCCGATGTCGTAGCACTCGATCTCGAAGCGCGTGCCGAAGCTGGCACAGCTTTGCAGGATGCAGGCGATGTCCTTGAAGGTGTTGCGAAACACCCGGTCGTCGCTTTCCGCCAGATAGGTCCGCTCCCAGGGGTGCTGGAACGTCTTGAAGCGCTCCAGCATGCCGTAGAGGCCGAAGTTCATCGAGCCCATGTTCAGCGAAGCGAGCTCGGGCTGGTAGCGCAGCACCGGCTGCAAGCGCTCGGCCACCTGCATGGTGGGCGCGCCACCGGTCGTGATGTTGAGCACCACGTCGGCCTCGGCCTTTATCTTGGGCAGAAAGGCCGCGAACAGCGCCGGGTCCTGCGAGGGGGAGCCGTCTTCGGGCTTGCGCGCGTGCAGGTGCACGATGGCGGCACCGGCCTGCGCGGCGCCGATGGCCGCTTGCGCGATTTCCTCGCCGCTGACCGGCAGGTAGGGGGACATGCTGGGCGTATGGATGGAGCCGGTGACGGCGCAGGTAATGATGACTTTGCTGGATGCGGGCATGGGTGCTGCTCCTCAGGGGGAAGGGGGGTGAGAGGGTGCTCAAGTATTGCTCTGCGTGCGTCGGTGCGCCAGCAGCGCCATCAGACGCCGGTCGCGCCAGCGCGCGCGTGCTGGCGTCCCGTCGGCCGGCAGCGCCTCGCGGCGCTCGGCGTTCAGGCGCTGGAGCATGGCGTCGTCCCAGTCGTTGGGCCTGCTCTGCTGCGCCAGTTCGCGCAAGCTCGGAGCGTAGCGGCGCGCGTAGTCCAGCAGGCCCTCGGGGGCATTCAGGTCGATGGTCTCGAAAGGCCCCATGAAGGCCCAACGCAGGCCCAGACCGTCCTTGAGCACCAGGTCCAGGTCGGCGGCGCTGGCATGGCCCTGCTCGTAAAGGTTGAGCGCCTCGTTGAGCACCATGCCCTGGATGCGGTTGAGCAAAAAGCTCCGGATTTCCTTGCGCACCAGCACCGGCGTCTGGCCGGCCCGGGTGTAGATCCGGCGGGCGCGCTGCACCACGGCGGCATCCGTCCAGGGCGCGGGCGCCAGTTCCACCAGCGGCACCAGGTGCGGCGGGTTCACGGGATGCGCCACCAGCATGCGCGCGCGGCCCGCCAATCCTTGCGTGATGTCCGAGGCCTTGATCCACGAGGTGGAACTGGCGAGCACGGTCTGCGGCGCGGTGCTGCGGTCCATGGCGCGGAAGATCGTGCGCTTGGCCTCCAGGGTTTCGCGCAGGTTTTCCTGCACCAGCGTGGCATCGGCCAGCGCCTCCTCCAGGCTGGCGCAAGGGATCACGCGCGCCAGCACCTGCGCGGGCGTCTCGTCCAACAGGCCGTGCGCGTGCAGGTCGGACAGATCTTGCGGCAGCTGCGCCATGCAGCGCTCAAGGGCTTGCGGCACGCAGTCGAAGAGCCGCACCCGGCGCGGGCAAAGACGATGCTCCAGCCGCGGCCAATCAGCCCGGCGCCGACGATGGCAATGCACCTGTCGGTGCCTTTCACGAACAACTTGGCCGAGCGGGCCATCCGCATGCCCAAGGTCAAGCAAAAAATCTCGGGCTGCTTTCGCACCTTTGCCGGGGCGCAAAGCTTCTGCACGATCCGCTCCTATCTGGACACTGCTCGCAAGCATGGGTTGGCATGCTTGAGGCATTACGGGCGGCGTTCAATGGCGCTCCTATGGAGTTCGTCGGTAGCGGCTGAATAAGTCACTACAAATCAAGCACTTACCATCGCCAGCGGCATCGGTTGAAAGCGGGCTTGTGTATAACGAAATGGTATTAAGGCTGCCATTTTTTGAGCTCACAAAAACCAAAACCACTGACAGGGAGTACACGCCAGAGATTTTCAGTTCTGCTTCCTGTATTATTCCCGATCACAAGACGTCCACCGGTAAACGAAGAACTAAGGAGAGCTCCACTACCACCACTCGCACTACTCAGTATTCCCACATTACGCCAAATTGGGATAGCATTGTACGGCGTCTCCGCAGTAGCAGGGTAAGCAGTAGAAAGTGTTTTGATCTCCCACTTTTGATTATTTGAAGAACCATCCTGCACACATTTCAATTGAGTGGCAAGATTGGTCCCTGCTTTTAAGCAGAATCCAGTAGTGCGAAAGAAAATTGTACGGTCAGGCAATATATCTACAGCACTGATTAATCGCTGAGACTTCTGATCAGGGCAGTCGACCATTATCAGATCCATATTTTTGCCCCAGTCCATATTTTTGCCAAAGCCTGGGTAAATACACGAATTAATCCCGGATTTTTCACTTACAAGGTAAACGTTAAGCGCTTGAAAAGCAGGGGTATTAATTTCCCAATTTTGCCCCCCTTCGCGATTATCGCAAGCAGCAACAGTGACATTCCCCCATGCGACGCGCGCCAGGCAGCGATTTCTATAAGGATTGAATATTT
The DNA here is from genome assembly GCF_000193225.1 of Verminephrobacter aporrectodeae subsp. tuberculatae At4. Lineage (GTDB taxonomy): Bacteria > Pseudomonadota > Gammaproteobacteria > Burkholderiales > Burkholderiaceae_C > Acidovorax > Acidovorax aporrectodeae. Next base: position 3,555 of record NZ_AFAL01000393.1, read on the forward strand.
TGTAATATCCATTACTTTGTTTGGCAACTTCCCATCGTTGATTATAGGAATCACTATCAAGCTTGCACGGAAAGGTGATTACAACGTTGCGACTATTTGCGTCCAAGCATTTTCCATTGACGGCGGAATGGATAAAATAAGCGTTGCTGCCATTGAGCAATTTTTTGAGAAACCATAGTTTTTCAAGAGGCGGAGCCAATGCCGGGCCACTCTTCGTCATCACCGGATCACCATTTTTGAGAAATTCCCCAGTTGCTGCAAATCCCCGAGTATTAAGTGTAACGTATGCATCAGGCGAACTCAAAACACTGAATGTCTCGTTTTTAGCCAGCGATGAGTGACATTTATAGCTGAGAATCTCCGCGCCACTATCAGTACTGTTTCCGCTAATGTTGAAGCACCTTGATCTGTCGGAAGATGTAACTCGACCATTATCAAGAAAGAAGAACTTTTGTCTGTCATCGGGAGTGGCTTGACAGTCTCCTATTCTGAGAGCATCGCCTTCAGTGCCCCATACTACGCAACGTTCAGGATAGACTTGTGACCGAATCTGACCTGATTCTTCCAGTATCCATTTTTGGTTAGGCTTACTATAGTCACAAGACCACGATACAAGCCTGCCGTTAAACTCGCTATTTCCCAAATCTACGCATAGCCGCTCGTCTTGTGCACTGGAGAGCTGCTTCGAGTAAATCATTACGGCAGAGTTAGTACGTGCTGGTCGCAGTTCAAGGACGTTTTGAGCATTCGCCGCAGGGGACAACAATAGTCCAGAGATGATAAATGAAGCAAACCGCGAACCGAAGATATTGAATGGTGGTTTCATAATGACCTCGTTAATTATTTGATTTTCAAGGGGCTAAGTATGCTCTTTTAGGTGGTGAACAACCAGAAGAAGAAGAATTTGAACAAGTCGAAGAAGAGCTGTCACTGCTGCCATCATCCTCTCGTATGTCCGCTGCTGGAATATACGAAGTTATTATAAATGATGGGTCTTCAGCTGATGGACTTCCAGCATGTGTATCCATATCCACGTAGTGTGGATTCGGTGTTGTAGGGCCGTAGACAATCATGTCATTGGAATCGAACCACATGGCCCGCGCAGAAACAATATTGCTTGTAGGTATGGAGTGTACTATAAATTCATGTTCACTGGCAATATAGCTGTCCTCCATTCTATTTTGGAGTGTCCGCCGCTGCGCTCCGGTATAATTGGTAGTGTCGTTAGCAGCTATCTCGAATATGTCCCGAATGCTTGTGAAAGTAACATCCGTGCGAATCGTATACAGATATGCTACATTTTGAGGTCCAGACGGCAGGGGCTCAAGCGACTGTAAACCAAACTCTTCTGCAGTGCGCTGATCGCTACTTGTGCTTATCCATGCGCTCGTTCCATCATTACATGATTCACCCCATACGTGGTGAATCAGATTGATATCACCACCACTACCATCAGCACCAACACCAGCACTAAACCCCCCCTGGAAAACGACAGAGGGCGACTGCGTTGAACCTCGATAAACCCGAGTGGTCGGATTAGCTAAAGCAATGGTCGAAACCAGGAAAGCCCCCACGATAATAGCAAGCTTGATGCGGCGCGCGTACTTCAACATTTTTCGACTCCTATCCTTAAGATATACCACGCTGGGCATGCTCAGCGGCAGCACGATGGTGCGCAAAATCCTCCCGGCCCCGAGGTCGCGCGCGGCTTCGATCAGGTCGGGGTCGATGCGCGAGAGCATGAAGGCCACCGGGTCGACCATGAAGACCACGTAGATCTGGACCATGCCGATCACCACCGCCAAGGGGCTGAACAGCAGGATCTGCAGCGGCGCGCTGATGACCCCGAACTGCATCGGCATCAGGTTGATTGCGCCCTCGCTGCCAAGCATCGGCCGCCAAGCGAGCACGCGGATCAGGAACGGGATCACGCACAGCGCCAGCAGCGCGGTCTGCACGGTCTTGTTCTTCACGCACAGGCCGATGTACAGCGCCACCGGGTAGCCCAGCAGCAGGCAGACCAGCAGCGTGATGAGCCACAGGCTGACCGTGGTCCACAGCGCGCCGACGTAGGTCGGCGTGGCAAAGAAGGCGCGCCAGCTGTCCAGCGTCAGCGTCGACTCGATCGTGAACGGGGTCTGGATCCAGAAGCTCACGCAGAGCATCGGTAGCAGCATCCAGACCATTCCCGGCGCCAGCACTCAGGTGGTACTCGGCCTCGAAATGCGCGCCGGCGCCGGTCTCGAAGATCGCGACTACGTGCGAGCCGGCGTATTCGCTCGCCAGATACGCGCCCGTGATGCGGGCCATGCGGGGGTCGCTGTCCACGCCCGCGTCATTCCCGAGCGGGTCTGCGTCGGCCTGCACCCGGTCGCGCCGGACCATGCACAGCGCCGCCCCGCGCCACTGCGCGGCAACGTCGGGCAAGGGCACATCGAACGCGGGCCCCGCCAAGCGCCCCCCGGCGGCCTGTCCGGACAGCGGGTTGAAGCAGTTGAGCAAGCGGGCCACCTGGCTGCTTGCTGGCCGCTCGAACAGCCGGCGCGGCGTATCGATCTGCACCAGCGCGCCTTGGTCGAGAACGGCCACGCGGCTGCCCAGCGCCAACGCCTCCTGCTCGTTGCCGGTGACCCCGCGTTCGTGCACGCTGCGGCCCGCCAGGTCCTGGCCAAGGACCTCGATCCGGCCGGTGTCGGGCCGGTGGTCGAACCCGGCAATCAGGCGCAGCAGCGTCGACTTGCCCGAGCCGCTGGGGCCCAGGTTGGTGAGGTATTTGCCCGGATCGACCGCCAGCGTGACCGCGCGCAGCGCCGCCACCCGCCCGAACGATTTGCCCACGGCGTGCAGGTGCAGCGCCGCCGCGCGGCCTTCTTCGACGACAGGCGCGCGCGCCAGCGTGGATCCAAGCATTGAACACCTGCCTTCTCAGTGAAGCCGCGCATGCGGCGGGATGGTCTGGGGGCGAGTGTACTTACCTTATCTTAAGAATGCAATAAATATTTACAAAATCCTGGCCGGCGATGGCCTGCGCTGAACGGGAGTCAGGGGCGGGCCAGCGCCGTCAGGCTGCGCACGTCGGCGGACGTGCCCAGCGACCAGCAGGCCGCGAGAAGTTCGCCGGCGCGCTGCGCGCCCAGGATGGCGTCCGACAGTCCGAGGAATTTGCGCTCGAGGTCGGCGTCGCTCATGGGGCGTTGCAGCGAGCCGATGGCGTGCTCGATGAACACATGCTCGCGGCGGCCGTCGGTCAGCACCGCGGTCACGTCGGCGCTGGCTGCGCCGATGCGGTCGTCCACCGTGGCCACGACCTTGCGGCGCACGGCGACCACGTCGGGCCGCGTCACGATGGCGTCGGAAAATTCCTCCTCGGCTGCACGGCCGAACAGCAGACCGGCCGCACACCCGTGGTACACGCTGAACTTGCCTTGCAGCCCGTCGGCCGGGTCCTTCTTGCCCGTCAGTTCGAGCACCAGCGGATGCACCCTGAGCTCGATGCGTTCGATCTGCTGCGGCGCAATGCCGCGCGCGCGCAGTTGCACGCAGGCGTCGATGCTCGGGTGGATCACGATGCCGCAGGCAAACGGCTTGTAGCTGTTGAAGGATATCTCGAAGCGCTCGCCAAGTTCATCGGTGACTTCATTCCATGCCTGCTTGGTGGACAGCACCTGCGCCCAGCCGCGCGGCGCCTCGATCGCCCTCGGGCTCGCGGTGTAGCCATGCCGGGCCATCAACGCGGCCATCAGGCCGGTGCGCGCTGCGCTGCCCGGATGCAAGGGCTTGGTCATGGTGCCGAACTGTTCGCGCAGGCCGACCGGCTGCGACGCGGCAATGCCGAGCGCCATCGCCGTGTGCTGCGCATCGAGGCCAAGCAGGCGCGCGCAACCCGCTGCCGCGCCGAACACGCCCGTGCTGCCGGTGATGTGCCAGCCGCGGTCGTAGTGTTCGGGGTAGACGGTGTTGCCCAGGCGGCAGGCGACGTCGATGCCCAGCACCAGCGCATCGAGCACCGCGCGGCCGCTCGCACCCGAGTACTCGGCCAGCGCCAGCACGGCAGAAGCCACGGGGCCTGCGGGGTGGATGATGGTCTTCAGGTGGGTGTCGTCGAAATCGAAAGTGTGCGAGGTGATGCCGTTGAGCAATGCCGCGTTTGCGATGTCCACCTTCTCGGTGCGCCCGAGGATGCTGGCCTGCGGTGCGGGTTGCAGCACGCGCACGGCGGCCAGCGCGGCCAGCGCGGTCTCGTGCCGCGCGGCGCCCACGGCGCAGCCCAGCCAGTTGAGAAAGGTGCGGTGGGCCTCGTGGTCCACCACGTCGCTCCAGCCGCGCGAGGCATGGCCCGCGACGTACTCGGCGAGGATGCGGGTGATGGGCGGGGCGTTGTGCTCTGCGGGAACCTGGGTGTTGCGGGCCATGGGAGAGAGGAAGGAGTCTTGGGGCAAATGACGAGGGGACGACGAAAGGGGAAAGAGGGAGCGGGCTTCAGGTGCTCAGTTCGATCCTGCGCTCGCGCGCGAGCCCGGTCCAGCGCGCGAGGTCGGCGCGGATGTAGTCGCCGAACTGCTGCGCGCTCATGGGCATGGGTTCGACGGCCTCGAGCGCCAGCCTCTCCCTCAGGTTGGGCGTCTTGAGCGCCGCGCTCAGCGTGTCGTTGAGCCGCCGCACGACGGCGGGCAGCATGTTTGCCGGACCGACCACGCCGTACCACTGCATCGCATCGAAGCCTTTCAGGCCCAACTCTTCGAGCAGAGGCACGTCTTTGATCTGCGGATGGCGCGTCTTGCCGGTCACCGCCAGCGCACGCGCGCGGCCTGATTTGATGTGCGGCATCGCCGCAGCCAGGCCGGGGAACATGGCCTGCGTCTGCCCGCCCAACAGGTCGGTGAAGGCCGGAGCGACGCCGCGGTAGGGCACGTGGGTCATCTGCAGGCCGGTCTGCTGCTTGAGCAACTCCATCGTCAGGTGAGTCAGCGAGCCCGTTCCCGCCGAGCCGTAACTGAGCTTGCCCGCGTTGGCCCGCGTGTACTCGACGAACTGCCGGAAGTCGCTGATCGGCAAGTCGGTGTTGATCACCAGCACGTTGGGTGTGCCGCCGATCATGCCGATGGGCGTGAAGTCCTTGATGGGGTCGTAGGGCAGTTGGCGCGTCGCGGGACTGGTGCCGTGCGTGGCGACGTAGCCCTGCATCAGCGTATAGCCGTCTGCCGCTGCGCGCGCCGTGTTCTGCGAGGCGATCACGCCGCCGCCACCGCCCTGGTTGTCGACGATGAAGCTCTGTTTGAGCAGCTTGCCCCAGCGTTCGGTGACGGCGCGGCCCACCATGTCGCTGCCGCCGCCGGCTGCGACCGGCACGATGTAGCGGATGGGCTTGTTCGGAAAGTCCTGCGCGTGCGCAAGGCTGTGCAGTCCGGGGAAGGCGCAGGAAGGAAGGGCCAGCGTGAAGGCGCGGCGTTGCATGCGTGTCTCCCGTGGTTGTGGTTGAAGCGAAAGCGGCTGGTACCGGGCGTTCAGCGGTGGCGGCGCTGCAGGCGGTCGTAGGCGTCGCTCACATGGCGTGCCATGAGGTTTTCGCAGCGGGCGACGTCGCCCTTGCGCAGCGCGCGGGCGATGCGCGTGTGCTCGGCGATCGACGCGCGCATGCCCATGTCCTGCGCGAGGTTCCTGAGGCGCGACAAGTGCAGTTTCTGCACGACCGTCCGGTAGGTCTCGGCCAGTGCGTGGTTGTCCGCTGCCTCGACGATGGTCCAGTGGAAGCGGAGGTTTTCGCGGTAGTAGCGCTGCACGTCGTGCGCGCCGGAGGCCGTGTCCATGGCGGTGATCGATGCGTCGAGCAGGTTGGCGAGGGCGGTGCGCGCCGCGTCCTCGAGCCGTGCCGCGCGGCGCCCGGCAAAGCCATCGAGCAGGCCGCGCATTTCATACAGGTCGCGCACCTCCCCCGCAGTGGGCTCCCGCACGAAGACGCCGGCGTGCTTGCGCGCGATCACGAGTCCCGTGCCTTCGAGTTCGCGCAAGGCCTCTCGCACGGGAACCCGCGAGACGCCGAGCCGGGAGGCGACATCGGGCTCGTTGATGCGTTCGCCGGGCTGCAGTTCACCCCGCAGAATCATGGCCAGCATGTCGTCGCGCACCAGCTTCGCGAGCGGGGTGTCGCGCACGGTCGAGAGATGGTCGGAGGCCGGTTCGGCAAGCCAGGGGAGCATGCGGGGATCCTTTGTTCGCTGAATATCGTATACGTTCCCCGCCGCAAATGGCCACTGGTAATTACACGGAGCCTCCATGGCACTTGGCCTGTGCAGGGGCTGCATTTTCTGGGTCGGGACGCACGCTGTAGCCAGATGCTGGACGAATCTGCTTGGTCGTGGCGCCGTTGCATACCGCACGGAGGACACCAGATGTCTCTCAATATTGCGGCTGGGTTGGGCCTTGGTGGCAACGAGTCGTATCCCGACCTTTTCCAGCCTTTTGGTGGCTTTCCCGACGGCGTTCGTGTGGAGCAAGGTCATATCACCATGCCCGAACTGGTCGGTATTGGCTTCGAAGGAAAGGCAGATCTGATCTCCGAGATGAGAAGTCTTGCGTCATGACTGCAAAATAAGCCGGAGTACAACCCCGGTGGCGGCTGCGCAGACCAGGAACTTCGGGACGAAGCCCGCGTGCCCGCCGCGGAAATTGAGGGCGGCGCATGCGAGCAGTGCCAGGCCCGTGATGGGCAGGATCATGAGCACCACGGGGCTTGCGCGACGGAGCCAGGCGGCGACCGTCAGCGGCAGAACCAGGATCACGAACAAGAACAGCAGCACGCCCAGACCCACGCCATGGACGTAGCACGGACCCAGACCCAGGCTCGCGTTGAGCGCGCGCAGGGGTTCGTGCATGCGCCGCAGATCGAACGCCAGGCCGGACACGGCGAAGAGCAAGGGCATCGCCGTGAGCACGACGGCTACGGTGACAGTTTGCGTCGCTACGCCGTACGCGCCAAGGTATTCGTGCACCAACCACGGTAGTCCGGCCCAGGCCAGCAGCGTGGCGTGGCGCGACCATTGCCGCGCACCGATCAGCCCACGCAGGTCGATCCAAGCCAGGCGCAAGCACATGGGCGCGCCCGGTGGCAGGGCCCATGCGCGCCGGCGTGGACGCGGTACGGCAGGCACGCCACCGGGTGCGCGGGCCTTTTCCCGCCGAAACATCCACCACGCGGTGGCGACGCTTCCAAGCACAAAGGGCGCGGGCGACCAGCCCTGCGCCAGACAGGACAGCCCCACGCACTGCACGACTGTTGCGCGCATGGCCTCGCGTGGCCGCCAGCGCAGGGCCCACTGCATGGCCGGTAGCATGATCAGGGCCGTGGCAAGGGCGAGGCCCTGCCACCAACGTTGCGCCGGGGACCCCTGCGGGAGCACGGCAAGGGCCACGACGAACGGCAAGAACAGTGGCAGATCACAGACGGCCAGCACGGCGAGGTCGACCCTGCGCAGGCATTGCGTTGGCACGGGTTGCGTTTGCACGAAGGCCCATGCCGCCCCGCCGGTGAGCGCCTCGCCCTGGGCCTGCGCCCATGCATGTGCCAGCGCGAGCATCGCCACCCAGGTGACCAGCACCGTTGCCACCGGGCCCGGTGTGGTGAGCACCAGCGCCGGGTGTGCGAGCACGCGCAGTTGTTGCCGGATCGGCATCTCGTGCGGCGACAGCAGTAGCAGGATGAACAGCACACCCTGCCAACGGCGCACCAGCAGCCGGCAGGCGACCTCGGCCACATGCCGCAAGCGCCACCAGAGCAAGCTGCGGACCAGACCCATGCGCGAGTGCATCAGGCGGTCTCCAGCGATGCCAGTTCGACGCAGCGGGCGCCAAGCGCGCGTTGCTCGCCGACATCGTGGCAGCACATCACCACCAGCCGCGATGCCGCGATCGCCAGCAACTGCTCGCGAAGCACGTCGCGGGCCGCTGCGTCAAGGCCGTTGGTCGGCTCGTCGAGCACGGTGATCGGCGCTTGCGTGTCCAGCCCGGCGGCGAGCATGAACTTGCGTGCCGTGCCCAGCGACATGGCGCTGAAGCGCAGTTCGAGGGAATCCACCAGTCCGAAGCGCCGAACCAGATCGGGTGCCGTCGAGATCGCGGGCCGGCGCGCGGCTTGAACGAAGTCGAGCCACTCCCTGCCAGTGACGAACGGGTACACCGGGCATGCGTCGGGCACGTAGCTCAGCAAAGGCAAGATTTGCCCACGTACCATGCGCATGCTGCGCCCGAGCACCAGGATATCGCCCTCGTCGGGGACACAGGCGCCGCCAAGCATCGACAGCAAAGTGGTCTTGCCGGAGCCGTTGGGGCCACAGACACATATGATTCCCGGCCCCGTCCACGAAAATCCCACGCGGTGGAAGATCACCCGGTCCTCGTATGAGTGGCGCAACCGGTTGACGTCCAAGGTGGCCTGGTTCCCGCTCATCCGACCGTCCCCCTTGCGGCGTCCTGCCCGTCGGTCCGCGCTTCGACCGTGGCGCGCAGTGCGCTCCGGCCGACGCTTGCATCCCGTGCTTTCTTGCGTGCAGCCAGGCGATTCATGGGTGTCGGTCCGGCGCGCGCTTGCGCAAGAAAGGCGGCGACGAGCCGGGCGCGCGGCGACCCGCGCATCCAGATCACGCCGAGACGGCGCGGCTCCGATGCATCGGGCAGGGGTAGCCGGACGATGTCCAGTCCATTCGTGAGTGGCGAATCGATGTCGGGCACCAATGAGACGCCAAGGCCTTCTTGCACCATGAGCGCGATCGCCAGGAGTGAGCCCAGCTCGAATCGCTCCAGAGGCGCGATGCAGTGCTTGCGCAGGTACCGGTCGGCGAGCTTGCCGCCGCCAACCGAGCGGTCGTAGCGAAGCAAGGGTTGGCTGCGCAGCAGGTCCAAGGGTGCGTGCTGCGCCAGGGCGCGCGGTGCCAGAACGACCAAGGGTTCCTCGCGCAACGGCTCCCAGGCCATGGATTTGGCGAGTGCGAACTCCGGGTGCAGGCAAACCGCAGCGTCGATCTCTCCCTGCCTGACCGCTTCGAACAATTGCAGGGACGCGCCCGATTGAATGAACACGGTCACGTCCGGGTGGGCCGTCGCCACACGATGCAGCAGGTGCGGGAGCAGCGTGTGCAGCGCCGTGTTGATCGCGCCGAGACGCAACTCGCCCGCGACCACGTCGTCCCGCACCACGGTGTGCAGGCTCCGCACTGCACGCAGAATGTCCCCGACGCAATCGAGTAGCCGGTGCCCTGCCGGCGTGGGGCGCACCGTGCGTCCGGAGCGCGCCACCAGCGTGGCCCCCAGTTCCCGCTCGAGGGCACGCAGTTGCAGCGCCACCGCCGTGGCGCTGAGATCCTGCCTGCGCGCGGCCTCGGCCATCGAGCCCGTCTGCGCCACCAGCGCGAAGGTTTGCAGGAAGGCTGTCTCCATCTGTTTTGAATCCGTCAGACCCACTATTTTCTTGCTTCTTTCCCAAGCCCGGTCCGCTTTCTTGCCGGGTGCGAGGGCCGCACACTGCCCGGCATGAGAAGCAAGCTGTTCGTGCCCGGAACCCGTCCCGATCTCTTCGCCAAAGCCATGGCTGGCGCTGCGGATGCCATCTCGATCGACTTGGAAGATGCGGTCGTGGAGGATCGCAAGGCCGAGGCGCGCAGCACGGTCGGGGAATGGTTGCGCAACGGCCTGGCAGACCCGCAGGCCGCCAAGCGCGTCATTGTGCGCGTGAATGCGGTGGACACGCCGCATTTCGAGGCGGACCTGCGTGCCGTCGTCCAGCCCGGCCTGCACATCCTGAATCTGCCAAAACCCGGGAGCGTTGATGCCGTGCGCGCAGCGTGCGCGGCCATCGCGCGGGCCGAGCGCGCGCATGGTGTGCGCGATCGGATCCGGTTGCTGGTGAACGTCGAGACGCCCCGGTCCCTGCGCGAGGCCGCCGCGCTTGCTGCGGCCGATCCCCGGGTGATGGGGCTGCAAGTCGGTCTGGGGGACTTGTTTGAGTCCCTGGGCATCGAGCGCCGGGAGGTCGCCGCGGTGCAACAGGTTCTGCTGGCTGTCCGGATGGCAGCGGGCGAGGCCGGCGTGCCAGCCTACGACGGCGCGTTCGCCGACATCGCCGACGCCGAGGGCTACCGTGCCGAGGCGCGGCTTGCGCAGCGGCTGGGGTTCGCGGGAAAAACGTGCATCCATCCGGGTCAGGTCGCGTTGGCGAACGAAGCGTTCCGGCCGACGGACGTTGCGATCGCCCATGCCACCCAGGTCATCGAAGCTGCCGCTGCCGCGAACGCGCGCGGCAGCGGCGCATTCCTGGTCGATGGCCGCATGGTGGACCGGCCCTTCCTGCGCCGCGCCCAGGCGATCGTGGCCACGGCGCGCGGCCTCGGCTTGCTGGCCGCCGACTGAGTTCCCGGCTTGCGCACGTCCATGAATCAAGGAGACAAGCATGCAAAAGAGTCTGTCGAGCGGGGTGCACAGCCTCATTCTGGGCATCGCCGCGGTTGCAGCGGCGCTGGCGGGCGGGGCGCAGGCACAGGACAGCTTTCCGTCGAAGCCGATCACCTTGGTCGTGCCCTATCCTCCCGGAGGCTCCAACGATGTCTTCGCACGGACCATCGCCCGGGAACTGGGGGACGTTCTCAGGCAACCGGTGATCGTGGACAACCGCCCGGGTGCCAGCGGCACCACCGGAACGGCTGCGGTTTCGCACGCGCCGGCCGACGGCTATACGCTGGTGGCGGTGTCCTCGAGCATGACCACCAACGCCGCGGTGCAGCGCAAGATGTCCTTTGACCCGGAGAAAGGGCTGACGCCCGTGGCGATGTTCGCCGATGGCCCCTTCATCGTTGCCGTCAACAACAGCTTCCCGGCCCGGAATCCCCAGGAACTGATTGCCGCGATCCGGGCCAGGCCCGGCGTGTTCAATTACGCATCTTCGGGCTCGGGCAGCGTGAATCAGTTCGGTACCGAACTGCTGAAGTCACAGGCGGGCAGGCTGTTCATCACGCATATCCCATACCGGGGCATGGGGCCTGCGGTGACGGATTTGATCAGCGGGCAGACGCAGGTGCTGATGGCCAGCGGCCCGAGCCTGCTGCCGATGGTGCGCGCGGGCAAGGTGCGCGCGGTGGGAATCACGAGCGCGCAGCCCAGCGCGATTGCGCCCGATCTCGTTCCGTTCTCGTCAGCGGTCACCGGCTATGACTTCTCGCTGTGGTGGGGCTTGCTGGCGCCCTCCGGCACACCGGCCTCCGTCGTGGAGAAACTGAATGCCGCAGTCAATCAGGTGCTCGCCAAGCCCGAGGTCAGGGAGCGATTCCTGCGCGAAGGCGCGCAGGTCAAGCCGATGACGCCAGCGCAGTTCGGAACCATCATCGCCGCCGACATCGGGCGCTGGAAGCAGCTGGCAAAGCAACAAAACATCCTCGCGGACTAAGGCAGCCATGAACCAGAACAGCGCACCGGATTGCACGGCCGGCCCCCTCACCGGCGTCCGGGTACTGGACCTCGGTGCCTACATCGCCGGACCGTATGGCTGTGCTCTGCTGGCCGACCAGGGGGCCGAAGTCCTGAAGGTCGAGCCGCCGGGGGGGGACACACTGCGCAAGTACCCATCCACGCTGGACGCGGAAAGTCGCGCGTTCCTGGGTGTCAACCGCAGCAAGCGGGGCGTGGTGCTGGACTTGAAGCATGCCGAGGACCGCGAACGCCTGCTGGCATTGGTGCGCCAGGCCGACGTGCTGGTACACAACTTTCGCCCGGCCGTACCGCCGCGGCTGGGCATTGCGTACGAGCAATTGCGCGCATCCAATCCGCGCCTGATCTACTGTGCCGTCACCGGCTATGGCGAGGATGGCCCGCTCAGGGGCCGGGCTGGCTACGATCAGGTTCTGCAAACCATGACCGGGATGTGCGCGATGCAGGCGCGGCGCGGCGGTCCGCCGGAAATCATCTGCGGTTCCGTCGTGGACTACTACGCCGCCGCTCTGGTGGCCGGGGGGGTGTCTTCCGCGCTCTATGAACGGGAGAAAAGCGGACAGGGCCAGTACGTGGGCGTTTCGCTGCTGCGCTCGGCATTGGCCATGCAGTCGGCGCGCATGGTATGGGTCGAAGGCGAGCCCCGCGACGTTGGCCGCGAGATGCGTTCGGGCGGCGTCACGGGCATTCACCCCACACGCGACGGGGCGATCTACATCTCCGCCAACACACCGCACTTCTGGCAAGCACTGTGTGCAAGGACCGGACTCCAGGAACTGCTCTGCGAGCGCTACGACACCGTGCGCAAGCGCGCGCAGCACCACGCCGAGATCGTTCCGCGGCTGCATGCGGCTTTGGTGGCCCGCACCGCGCTCGAATGGGAGGCCGTGTTCGGTGAGGAGGTGCCTTGTGCGGCCGCACGCTCGGTGGAGGACATGTTCGACTTTCCGCAGGTCTTGGCCGGGGACATGGTGCAAAAGTTTCAGCACCCCGCAGCAGGCACGTACCGGGGCTTTGCGCGCGGCTGGAAGTTCGGTCGCACGCCCGGGCCACCCCCCTTTGCCGCACCGGTTCTCGACCAGCATGGCGATGCCGTGCGCGCCGAAGCAGATCGTCTTCGCCAGCGCGGGAACGCGTGTCAGAACACAGGGAAGCCATCGCCGCATGATGGAGCGGGCACCCTGCGTGGAGCGCAGTGAGACCGCCACCCACAGCGAAGCTGAAACGCGTCGGCTTCGGGCTGCACGGGCCATGAATTCCCGCTCAGTGTTTGTGCCCGTCCATAGTGCCGCTGGCGCCGTCAGGGGTCACGGTGTGCACGGGAACGGTCAGGTCGAGCCGGACCTCCTCGCCCTTGGCGTCCTGGAACACCAGGCTGATCGGCACCGAGCTGCCCTTCATCAGCGGGGCCTTCAGGTCCATCAGCATGATGTGGCGGCCGCCCGGCTTGAGTTCCACCGTCTTGCCGGCGGGCAGGTCCAGCGCGGCAATGGCGCGCATCTTCATGATGCCGTCTTCCATTTTCATCTCGTGCAGCTCGGTGACTCCCGCAGCGGGTGACTCGGCGCGCACCAGGCGCATGCTGTCCTTGGCCGTGAGGCGCATGAAAGCGCCCGTGCCTTTCTGGCCCTGCACGCTGGCGCGCGCCCAGGCGCCGTCGGCTGCGACGGGAGCGTGGTCCGCGCAGGCCAGGGCGGCAGTCAGGGTGCAGGCCAGGACAGCGGTGTGAAGCAGTTTTTTCATGATGTTCTTTCTCTCTTCGGTTGGGTGAAAAATGGGGCAGCGCGCTGTTTGCAGCCGCTGCGGAAAACTCCAGGCCCGGGGGGTGTGCGCTGGTCTTGGGCGCGAGTCCGGGCGTGCGCCATGGCTGACGCCATGCGCTTGCCAGCGCATGTTTCACCAGCGCCGGCAGCCGTCGAACAGGCAGCGGATCAGGAATGGGTTGGGGGGCCGCGCGGCGGTAGCGGCGCGGCCGTGCGCGCGGCGATATGCGCGGCGGGGAGGGGGCGCAGCGTCTGCGCGCGCGGGTAGACCACGGGCTGGCCAGACGCTGGCCTGGACGGTGGCGCGCCGGCATGGACGCACAGGGGGCAGTCCAGCGTGTGGTGGTTGGATATCTCCTGGGTGCCGTCGGCGGTCTGGGTCAGCAGCGTGATGGCGCCCGAGCCCGAGCAGATCAGTTCCATCGACCGCGGCTTGACCAGCGGCGACGCCACGGCCACGCCGATGGACAGGACGAACCACGCCAGTACGAGGCGGGCGAGCCAGCGCGCGTGGCGGATGGTTTGCATGGGCGACAGCAGCATGGAGAGCCGGGCATTGTAGACACGCCCGCAGAAGGGCCATGCGCGGCGCACCTACCGGACCGACCTGCCCGTGCGGCGATTACCGGGCCCGCACGCTCTCAGTTCTGCGGCGGCCATTGCCTGGCCGTGTGCAAGACGCGCAGCACGCGCACCAAGTCGCCAGCCACGTCATAGACCAGGAGGTAATTGCGGTGCACTACCAGTTCGCGGGTGCCGGCGACGCGACCGGGCCGGCCGAGGCCGGGATGATCGAGCAGGCGACCGGATCTCTGCGCGAACGACTCGTCGAGGGCCTGCGCGGCGGCCGGGTTGTCGGCCTCGATGTAGTCGTGGATTTCGTCGCGGTCTTGGGTCGCATCGAGCGTCCAGAACAGTTCCATCATTCGGTCTGGGCTTCAAGCCGGTGGCGCGTTGCCGCCCGCTTGGCCGTGAACCTGGCTTCGACCTCGGCCGCTGGAATCAGCCTGCCGGCGTTGGCCGAGTCCAGGCCGATTTGCACTTGGCGACGGAACCAGGCGTCATGCTCGGTCGCTTCCTGCTGTTGCCGCACGAAGTCGCGCATGAAGTCGCGCAGGATCTGCGCAGCACTGCGGTCGCGGGTCTTGGCTGCACTGGAGAAATCGTTTTTCAGGGCCTCGTCGACCCGGAAAGTGAAAGTCGCTTCGCTCATGTCGTCACCCTCGTGATGTTACAAGAGGGGTGCAATATAACACGTGGAGGGCGAGGGTGTTTCTGGCAGCCCTGTCCCGGGCATCATGCAGAAGGCCGCGCAGCGAACGCAACGGCGGCGTTGCCGGGCCGCTCCCGGCATGCGCCCAGCCCGCGTCGCACCACGACGCGAGCAGTTCCAGCGCAGCGTCGCTGGCGCGCGCCAGATCGCGCGCCGTCAGCTGCCGCTCGTCGGCCAGGCGCCGCATCAGGCGGGCGTCGTGCCCCGCCGCGCGGTAGCTCTCGCCGTTCATGAAAACATGCTGCGCGTCGTACAGCATGCGGCTGCGGCGGTCCAGGTGCAGGCCCTTGCGCAGCGCGCTGGCGTCCCCGGCCTCGAACCACACGCCGGGCTTGGGCTCGGTCAGATACGCACCCAGCGCACGCTCGAGCCCCAAGGGTTGCGCAAGGGCGCGGGACAGGGCCGCGTGGGCGAATGCCTGCAACTCCGCGGGAATGGCCGCGGGGTTCGACAGGGCCGGCTGGCCCGCGTCGCGGTACAGCCGGGAAGGGTCGTCGCCGACATCGTCCGCCAGGCGCAGCAGCAGTTCGCGCGCGAGTTCGGCGCGCGCAGGCGCCCGAAAGCCGATGGAATAGGTCATGCACTCCCCCTCGGCGATGCCGTCATGGGCGTAGCGCGGCGGCAGGTACAGCATGTCACCCGGGTCGAGCACGAACTCCTCTTCGGGCGCGAAGCGCGCCAGCACCTTCAACGGGAGGTCGCCGCGCAACGCCAAGTCCTTTTGGCGGCCGATGCGCCAGCGGCGCCTGCCGTGGGCCTGGAGCAGGAAGACGTCGTAGCTGTCGAAATGGGGCCCCACGCCGCCGCCGTCGCTGGCGTAGCTGATCATGAGGTCATCGAGCCGCGCCTCGGGAACGAAGCGGAACTGCTGCAGCAGCGCATGGGCCGCGTCGTCGTGCAGATCGACGCCCTGCACCAGCAGGGTCCAGTCGGGCTGCTGCAGGGCGGGCAGCGCGCGGCGGCTGAAAGGCCCATGGCGCAGCTTCCAGGCCCCCGGGGTCGATTGCAGCAGACGCGACTCCACGCCCTCGCGCGCGGCCAGCGCGAACAGCGCGGCCCGCAGCACGGGCGGGGCAAACCGGGGGATGGCCTGGCGCACCAGCAGGGGTTTTTTCTGCCAGTGGCGGCGCATGAATTGCGCGGGAGTCAGTCCGCCGAGCAGGGCAAGGGTTTGCTGGATATCCATGGGAGGGGCTGCGCCCGGTGGCGGGATGGTGGGTCGAACTGCGACAATTCTCCTATGGAAATCACCCGACA